>CAZLPL010000016.1:0-12906 GCA_964561405.1 Microcaldota archaeon | reverse complement strand
TGAAATCCCACTACTTTCAAGTGTGGGATGAAATAAGCCAACAAATTCTTTTCCTGAGAAAGATCATCGACGCGACGTGATGTTCGTCGCTCCGTATGAAACCATGGTTAGTATCTGAACATTTTGTAGACACATCACTACGTAAACAAACTTCAGTTATTTGCCCAATTTACTATTATACCTATTCAGCCTGTTTTTTGCATTGGACATATTCACTTCAAGTGCATGCAGCTTACCTTGCGATATCGCCTGTATTTCAGGCACTCCAGTAAATGCTGTAATAAGCTTGCTATGGCCCCTTATCCAGCATTGCATCACATTAGCGTATCCCGCGGCAGTTGTTGGCGTGCTTATGCCGTTATGGACAGTATACACCGAAAGTTTTCCTGGGTGCAACGCAATTGACCTCCCCTTTGCCCTAAGTGCCTCAAGTGCTACAAAATCATCCACATTATACTCTATCCAATTCATGATATTTGGCCTTACTATGGCGGAGTCGAATAGCATCCTGCTAGAGTTCCAACCAAAGTATACTCCTGCAAGCCATGGTGCCTGCTGCAACTTCTGCGAAGCGTCAAGAAGAGTCATTTGCTGTACTTCATTATCAAAGACCTGCGCAAATCTCTCCACCACCCTTATCCTTCCCGGCGGTGCGCCATCCGCCGCATCTATTGAGAAGCCATGTACCATGAAGCAAAGCTGCCTATCCGCTGCAAAAGCCTCACACCCTTCCTCAAGCTTGCGCGGCTTGTATTTGTCATCGTCATCCAGAACTCCTGTCAACTTATTCGCTACACCTTCCTCATTCAGGGCGCGTATGGCGCCAGCAATTTTCGGTCCGGGAGGACCTGATGGCACTCTGACCACAGTTGCCCATCTCCTGAAAGGCCCAAGGTCAACATCAAAACCCGCAGCAACAACAAGCCTTATCTTATCCTGTCCTATGGTCTGGTCCGCTACAGATCCCAACGCTTCCATAAGGTATTTTCCTGTTCTGTTTTCGCTTGTAGGCACGATTACCGACACTTCAGGCTCTCTTCTGACAAGGCCTCCAAATGCGGCAAGATTACTGCTTGCGCGCAGCTTTGTAATCATATGTATCGCCTATCCATATTGCACATTTACTCAGTGAATTGAGCTGGTATTTAAGCAGGTATTATTTTTAACAAAAACACACGAGGTTATGTTATTTTGCAAAGCGCACCTTCCAACACCTGTATGTAAACCAAGGACTATAGCCAACTGCACACGTCTTCCGGTTCTTTTGTAAAATCTCTACGTCGGAAAGTTATGGCTGGTATCTGGATTGCCTTTCAGGTTTGCCATGATGAAACTATCGATGGGAATAATCGCTTTAACTAAGATAGCCTCGTGAGGGGATTGAACCCTCGACATCCAGTTTACAAAACTGGCGCTCTACCACTGAGCTAACGAGGCAGGACAAAGATTATTGCACTAAAAAGCTTAAAAAAGTGAGCAGCCTCAGCATTGACCTATTTACAGAATACGTTAGAGTATGCGGAAAAACCAAAAAATTCTGCCTGAAAATGTTCCAGGCAGAAGGTTTCCAATACGCATAATTATGCTGATTACTCGCTGCTCCTGTTGGCGTAGAAGATCTGATGCCTCTTTGGCTTGAGCTCCTGCACTATCATGTTGAACGCAGCATGGGGGTCTGAATGCTCTCCGCACGTGTATATGTCAAGCGTGGCATATTTGTACTCGTTCCATGTGTGCAGAACCATGTGACTCTCCGTCACAAGGGCTATGACTGACACTCCGCCTTTCTGGCCTCCGAAGGATCTGGCATCTATGTTTACCAAGGTCATCTTCGCCTTCTTCACCGCCTTCAGGATAAGGTTCCTGAGGAAATCCACGTCTGTTGCCAGTTTTGGATCAAGGTCGTACAGGTTACCGAAAACGTGCAGCCCAACAATCCTATCGTCTGGCGACTTTGGCGGTTCAGAAGTAGTCTGTATCTGTACTGCTTTGCTTATCTGTTTTTGTTTCGCGTATTGTTTTAATAATGTCGTCATCTTATGCGGACCTAGGTGCCGAACACCTATGCATAAATATTTCCTTCTCGATGTGTATAGTGTAATACTATTACATATTTAAACATATTCCCAGGCATCCTATCACGTTGGTACGCAGATATATATGAACATAAATGATTTGACGACAAAACTCCCAAAGGAGATTGTGGAGTCCGCATCAAAGCGCGGCATATCGATCCTGACTCCTCCCCAGGAGAATGCGGTTTCAGAAGGCCTCCTAGACGGAAAAAGCCTTGTTATAGCCTCGCCCACGGCCAGCGGGAAGACCCTTATTGCAGAGATGGCGATGGTAAGGTCTGTGATATGGGGCATGAAGAAGGCAGTATACGTCGCACCTATGCGTGCCCTGGTGCGGGAGAAGTATCTCGAATTCAAGGAAGCGTATCCTTTTCTAAAGTCTGCCATGTCGATAGGGGATCTGGATTCCCTGGACAGGTGGCTGGAAGAGTTCGACATAATATTCGTATCCACGGAAAAATTCGACAGCCTCATAAGGCACGGCCTGGGCTGGCTAGAGCAGATCGGCTGCGTAGTCATAGACGAAGTCCACATGATCGGGGATCAAGGTCGCGGGCCGACTTTGGAAATATTGATATCCAAGCTAAAGCGCATGAGCTCTTCGGCACAGCTGGTCGCGCTTAGCGCTACTGTGGGCAATGCAAAGGAAATTGCCGACTGGCTTTGCGCAGGCATCGTCGAGAGCGACTTCAGGCCGGTGCCCCTAGAAAAGGGCATAGAATTCAACGGGACTGTGCAGTATGACAGCGGCAGGGAGGAAAAACTGGATTCGCAGAACAAGCTTGCTGAGGTGAGGGTGGTCGAGGACACGCTAAGGAAGGGGAAGCAGGCAATAGTGTTCTACAGCACCAAACGAAATGCCGAGGCCGGAGCCGAGAGGCTTTCAAAGACGATCTCAAAAAGCCTGTCAAATGAGGATGCCGAATCGCTGAAAGGCATCGGCGGCGAAGTGCTGGAGGTACTATCAAAACCTACGCTCCAATGCGAAAGGCTTGCAAAGGTAATAGCTGGCGGAGCTGCGTTCCATCACAGTGGGCTTGTAAATGAGCAGAGGAATATGGTGGAGGATTCGTTCAAGTCCAATAAGATAAAGGTGATATGTGCCACGACGACACTAGGCCTGGGGATAAATCTTCCGGCACACACCGTCCTTGTCAGGGACACATTCCGGTATGGCGAGTTTGGCAGCAGCCGCATAGGCGTTAATGAAGTCACCCAGCTGTTCGGCAGGGCGGGCAGGCCAAGATATGACCGCTACGGCAGGGCCCTACTCATAGCTCAGTCGCGGTCAGTTGCCGAAGAGCTGTATGAGCGGTATCTCGTCTCAGGTCTGGAGCCTGTGAACTCAAGCCTTGGAATCCTCCCTATATTGAGGACGCACATACTTGCGTTCGTAGCTACCGGGTTTCTCACAAGCAAGGAGGCCATGCTTGACTTCCTAAACACCACCTTCTACGGCCATCAATACTCCAACTCTTCCGAGATGAGAACCATAATAGAGCGCATATTGGACGAGTTGGAAGCCTGGGGCTTCGTCAGCAAGCGCGGAAGCGTCTTCTCGCCTACACGCATCGGCGAGAGGATCAGCGAACTCTACATAGATCCTCTTTCGGCGAGATGGATAATGAGATTCATACCAAAAATCACCGATGAGATATCTGTCCTATACATGGTCTCAAACACCGTAGAGATGAAGCCTCACGTGAGGCCAAATGAGGATGCTGTAGAAAAGTTTGTCTCATACCAAGACCTGTTCAGCGACATAGCAAATGATCCTGATTCGGATGGGTTGATGGAGTACGATCCTGTCAAGCCGTTCGCAACGGCCCTAATGCTTAACGACTGGATAAATGAAAAGGCCGAGCGCGAAGTCATAAAGTCATACCGGACTACGCCTGGGGCGCTCTTCTCCAAGGTATCCAACGCCGACTGGATGCTCTACGCCAGTACGGAAATGGCAAAGCTGATGAAGATAAACGCGAGGAAGCTGCTCGAAACCAGGATAAGGGTGAAGTACGGCATAAAGAAAGAGCTGCTGGACCTTATAAGGCTGGAACAGGTGGGAAGGGTAAGGGCCAGGGCGATGTATGACAACGGGATCAAATCCGTATCAGACCTTAGGGATCCAAAGTCCGAAGCCACGGTTAAACGGCTCTTCGGCAACGAGATTGCAGCAAAGATACTGGCACAGGTTCCCGGCCTTAAATGAGCAAATCCTGGTTGCCTCCATGCGCCTTTCAAGGCGCCTATCTGCTCGTGGATAAAACAAACACACAGAAATGTTTATAAAAATGAGGATGCATATTAAATTCAGTCGTTAAAGGCGACTGGTGAACAAAATGGGATTTTTCGACAAGCTGGGCCAATCTTTCGGCGCAAGCAAAGAGATAGACATAGAGGACTACATGAATTCTGTTGAGATGGAGAACGTCGACCTGCTGCATGAGCCGGCTGATATGTACGTAAAGCCAGTCTCCATAGCTAGTGAGAGTGACGTGAAGGCCATACAGGATGAAATAACGAGGAAGAACATAATCCTGCTTGACATAACCGAGCTGAACAAGAGGCCAAACACCAGGAACGCTGTAATAGCTTCGCTGAAGGCCTTTGTAGAGAAGCTAAATGGAGACATAGGGCAGATAGACGCAACACGCGTGCTAATAACCCCTGCCAAGGTAAAGATAATAAAGAGGAAGAAGCAGTAAAGTCATTTCAGCGCCGTTATCAGGGCATGCAATTCATGCCCGTTCGGCTGCGACAGGTAAACCAGGCGTCTGAATGTGTTCATGACCGCCTTCCTGTTCCTTATCCTTTTCTTTTCTATCATTTTTTCAAACACTGCGAAAAGAAAGTCTATCTCCTTTTTGTTAGCTCCCGTATACGAGATGTCCTTGTACTCCGATGCGAAATGCCGCTCGCTCATCAGGTAAAGTATTATTCCTAGCGCATGCGATATGTTAAGCACAGGGTAATCCGGATCAGTGCCTATATACGCCACCATGTCGCACTTTTCTATCTCCTCCCTCTTGAGCCCTACATCATCGCGGCCTATGACTATCCCCACAGTCTTCATACCCCCAAGCTTAGATATCCTGTCTATCGCATCTTCTATTAGGTAGACCTTCTTGAAGTTGGCCTTTGCCTTTTTCCATATGCCTGTAGTCCCTATCACAACGTCGCATCCTGCAATCGCAGAATCAAAATCCCGGCATATCTTTGCACCCAGCAGCAGGTCTTTGGCGTGCTTCGAGAACATTATTGCCCTCCCGCCTATCTTGGTCCTTGGTTTTACGAGAAAAAGCCTCTTAACTCCGAAGTTGCGCGACACTCTGGCTATGTATCCAAGGTTTATCTGGTATCTTGGCTGCACTATTATGACTCTGAACTTCAAGCCACCACCCACTACATCCCCGCGATGCTGAGCGCTGCCATGCTGTTGATCAGTATATGTGCAACTATCCCTGGATATATCGAGCCTGTCTTCTTGTATATGTATCCAGAAAGAAGTCCGAAGATGAAAGCAGCTATAACCTCTATCCCGAAAGTGGAATTGTAGCTGTAGTGCGCAAGGCCGAATATTATCGCACTTGGGATTATCCCTAGCCTAGGAACAAGGAATCCCCTGAAAAATATCTCCTCGTTTATCGGCTCTATGACTGCTGCAAAGAAGAGGAACCATCCCGGCGCGCCCCCCAAGACCTCCCCAACATTCGTATTTATCTGTACACCAGTAATGGCGCCCAGCAGTCCCACCCCAAGCTCAAGGCAGAGCACTATTGAGAACAGTATTAGGCCCAGTTCGATGTTCTTGAGCGAGAACCTGCTGTACCCGAATCCGAGCTCCAATGGCATGCGCTTGGCTATGACTGACTTGTAGATCTTTAGGTATATGAACACTGAAAGCGAGAGCCCAAGTAGCGATACCAGGTAGTCAACATACATCAGGGTATTCTTGCCTATGTCTCCCTGAGAATTTGCAAATCCTGCAATCGTTCCGCCAAGCCCTGTGATTACTATGTATATCAGCACAAGCACAGCGAAGGCTATCAGAAAATTATAGATTAGGTTTGTGGGAGAAGGCTTCCTGGCTCTTTTCGTTGCAATCAACCTTTCTGTCCCTTGAACTCCGTATAGCCGCACTTTCCGCATGCGAACCTGTCCTCATGCGCTGCCATCCTGGCTCCGCACTTCGGGCAGAACTTTGCTGCAGGCTTGTATGCCTCTCGTGTCTTCTTCTTTTCATCTGCCATATCTATCAACTATCCTATGGGCCTCAGGCCTGCGCCGTGGCTCCGCTCTTTGCCTGGGGCTTCTTGCTCTCTCCACGCTTCCTTACAGACTTCTGCATTATCTCATTTGTCGAATATGCGTACGCAACAACGTCGCTTACCCTTATTCCGTAGTGCTGCTTTATCTCCCTTATCTCAACAAGCTCCGGGTTGAGCCCAAGCTTCTTGCACAGCTCCTCCTTCACAGAATCCCTTGTCGGGGTCTTGTCTGTGGACGTCACCGATGCGGTTATCTCCTTCCTTCCAAGCAGTTTGTTCTCTTCGTTGCTCAATATCTTAAGTTCCATTTTATTGACCTCCCATTACTCTTGAGATTGCCCTCTTGCCCATAGACTCCATTATTTCCACTTCAACTCCCTGCTTTAGCGACCTCCTGAACTCATCCTGTACAGGTATCTCATACGTCTCGTAGCTTTCCAGATCCATCAGCTGCACAGTATTGTCGCTCACGGAGACCACCTGCGCCTTCTTCTTGGTTATTATGGGCACTTCTATGTCCGCGGAGCTTGGCTTCAGCAGCGTCCTCTTCACGCCATCGAATATGCCTACGGCCGTTACCCTCATCTTTGCGGCTCCGTGTTTCCCAGGGGATGAAACGTCAAGTTCTACAACCCTGCATGGGACTCCGTCTATCAGAAGGAACCTGCCGGGCTTGATTTCCTTCATTGAGGAATACATTATGTCTTCAGGCAATCAATCACGCTTAACAGATAAAGATTTGTATTTAAATACTTTACTAAATTTTTGCTTTATATCCTTACTTTTGCCACTGCCTCCAAACTTGTCACAGTAGCGCTCCTTTGAGCAGCCTGAACTTCCTGTTGGTGTTCCATATCTCCTTAAGGCTGCCAAAGTTCCTATCGGATTCAAGCATTAGCCTTGCAAGTTCATCCATCTCCTCAAGGCTGCTTTGAGAAATTGACGGGAAGTTATTCATCCTCACGAAGTCGGGTATATGTAGATATATCATCTCATCGTTCATGAGGCTGTGGAAGTCATAGAGAAGGGACCATGCAACCACCATCTGCCCGCGCTCACCCCCAGCATTCCAGAACCTGTTTGGGTCATCATTTCCGCTCCTTGTGTCAAGCCATGCCTTTGCTGGAAAGTCAAACTTTCCCTGTGGCATGCTGTACGGGTCAAAGTCTTCAGCGAGGCTCCAACTCCCATCAACGTCTATTGTCACCCACCTTTCAGAATCCCAGTACTGGTTTATCCAATGGTCAGCGCTTACCTTTCCAAGGGTTCCCATGTCGAAATAGCTGGCATTGCCTGATCTCACCCTGCATGGCACTCCCTTGGACTTGAGTATGGATGCCATCAGAACCGACACGGACCTGCATGTGAGCACCAGCTTATCCTTCTCTGCCCTGTCCCTGACGAATCCCCGGGAATCCCTTCTGTAAAGCTCCGAAAGCATAGCGGATGCTGTAACTAGAACATCATCTTCGGGCTGCCTATGCCATGGCACCTTCTCCATGTCTCCGAACCTGAGGTCGGCATTGCTACCAACGTTGCCCCATTCAAGCGTGGTTCGGTGTATTATCTGTGACCTCACCAGATTGCCGATTTCCCGTACATCATCGGGCAGGTCTGATTTAAGCGTATCCTTGTACCTGCCAGGGTCGGTATATACTGAGAAATCCAGATAGTGGTTGATGACTTCATTATCCACATTCACACCTCGCATCAATGGGTGGCCTTCTTTCAAATAAAAGGTTTTGCACTTACTGCTTGTACTGCTTGCAATAGCGCTACATATCCTTGCCCCATCTGCCTGTTGCCAGGCAGTGGTTGCATAAGCTAAGGCCTCACGCATCCCGCCAGCAGGCGTTTCCCTGATCCAAGTTCCCTCTTCATATACGGCCTGTTGGGATATCTGCTGTCAAGGTTTCCTATGCTCACGAAGCCCGCCTTTGTGAAAAGCCCCACAGACGCGGGATTGCGTTCGTCGGTTCTTAACACCACTTCTTCAAACAGCATCTCCTCGGAAACGCCTAAGAAGGCCGAGCAAAGTGCCATGCCAACGCGCCTGCCCCTTGCCTTCGGGTCAACGGCTATCTCACTCAAGTACACTGAATTTTGCGATATGCTGCCCGTCAGGAACGGGAATTCGACAAATGGGGTCTGGTAACCCCACGTGAATCCCACCATCACACTCTCCACACTCGCCACAAGGGCTGCGGGTTTCTCTTGAGCAAGCGCTGCATCCAAGCTGGACATGACTTGTTCGAGTGTCCATTTTTCGTACCAAGGCGGCTCCCTGAACGCCTCCACGTATATTCTCACGATGCTGTCTGTATCCTTCCTATCGAAGGGCCTCACACTTACTCTCTCTACTATTCCTTTTTGTGTCCCATTGTATCAACCATTTATAACATCAAGGATAAATCTTCCGATACTGCTCAACGAAATATACTGGCCATTCCTGCCTGTCAACCCCAGCTGCCCCAGTATCCTGGCATTAAGTTTTAGCGTAGAAATGGCTATGCCGTATCTAGATGATATCCTGTTCAGCATTTCCCATGAAGTTTCCACTCCCGTTATGCTTGAAAGGATCAATATCTGGTTGCTGTTAAGTGCTCTTAGGATAAGCGGTCTTAGCCTTACTGCCTGGCCTCCAATGTACGGCTGTCCATCAATGCCGCATGCTCGTGTTGGCTAGCCATCATCTCACCTATCAGAACCTCTTTTTTATATCTTATAGCCAGATATATAAGCCTGAGGGTCAGCTATACCTGCCGCTATGTATGTCCTACGTCCTGTTTCATCGACACTTCGGTTCAGGAGACCGATAAGTTTATAAATAAGGCTATGTATATAAATAGTGACGTAGAAAGCATTTGCTAATTCTACCGAGGAAAAAAACAATGAGAGGAGACATGGGAAGCAGCGAAGGAAGAGGAGAAAGGAGGGGCGGAGGCAGAGGCCTTAACCCGAACTATTTCCTGCCTAAGCCTGTGAAAGTCGGAGATGAGATGGAAGTGACCATAGATGCAACAGCATCTAAGGGAGACGGACTTGCAAAGAAGGACGGATTTGTTATCTTTGTAAAGGACGCAAAGCAGGGACAGACTGTAAAAGTAAGGATAACTGACGTGCGCGCCAGGTTCGCAGTAGGCGAAATGGTCGGCGAGGCGCAGTCTTCTTCATCTGAACCTTCAGAGCCCAGCGAAGAGACACCACAGTAATCATAACCTGACATACGTATAGCAATTCAGTTTTATTTTTTTGTTTGCTATTCCTTTTTCTTTTTATTTTCATATTGCATATCATACATGCATACTGCCTGTGTCGAGCACCTCCAATTAAAATACCTTTTATTCGATATCTATTCATGGACCACGTGCTCGTGTGCACAAAGTGCGGACTCAGAGCTAGGACATATGTTCAGCCAAGATGCACGCATTGCGGTTCCATACTTGAGGTAACATACAACTACAAGGACACGCATCTCCCGCGCAACTTTAAGAAAATTGGCATATCGCATGAAAAGTATCTGCCATTCCTTCCCATATCCTCATTCAGGGTCGAGCTTAAGGAAGGCAGCACGCCCCTCATGCGAAAGAAGCTGGGCGTATCTGCAGGAGATGTGCTCCTGAAAATGGAGACACTAAATCCCACGCGCTCATTCAAGGACCGCGGATCTGCAGTGGAGATAAGCAGGGCTGCGGAGCTGGGATTCGACAATGTCGTGTGCGCATCTACTGGGAATATGGGCCTATCCGTAGCAACTTACTCAAAGGCAGCAGGAATAAATGCCACAATATTCATAAGCCGCGATGCCAAGGAAGCAAAGATCCGGAAGATAAAGCGCACTGGCGCAGAAGTGGTGAAGGTTGACGGCGACTTCAACAATGCGCTGAAAAAGGCCGAGATGTTCTCCAAGAAGACCGGGGCGTTTACCTGTGGGGATTACCACTACCGCAAGGAAGGCCAGAAGACTCTCGCCTTCGAGATAATAGAGCAGCTGGGATACTGCGCTCCAGACTATCTATTCATTCCAGTAGGGAATGCGACTCTTTTTGCTGGTATATACAAGGGGTTGAAGGAATTCAAGAGAATGGCATTGATAAAGAACTTTCCCAGGCTCATTGCCGTACAGTCCGAAGGCTGCGACCCTCTTGTCAGGGCATGCGCTTCGGGCAAAGCTCTAAAATACCTGCATCCAGATACCCTAGCTGATGCCATAGCCGTGGGGTATCCAACATTCGGCTTTGAGGGCATAAACGCGATTGTGCGGACCAGAGGAGATGCAGTAAGTGTGCCAGACAACCATCTCAAAAGCGCAGTCTCAATGCTCAAAAAGCTTGGGGTGGGATCTGAGTTGGGGGGCGCCGCAGCATTTGCAGGATACCTAAAACTGAAGCAGGAAGATGAAGACTCATTCTCCGGCAAGACTGCAGTTATAGTCGTAAGCGGTAACAACTAGTGCCGTCCACTATTTCCAAAATAACAATATGTGCTAAAATTAGCTGGGTTTTTATAACACTGGACTTACCTGTGGATTAGCGATAATTATGCCTATCCCGAGTTTCAAACCTCAGCTAGAATCCGGACCGTCCGTGAGAAGCGCCTTCGTTCTGATGCACTGGCGCGTAACTGAAACGTGCCCATCTGCAGAGGAACTTGCCAAGAACAGGCCTCTGGCTGCGCTGCCGCATAATGGTATGTGTCAATTGGGAATGCCCTGCAGATGACTCTTACCGGGATGAAATATACAAGTCAACCGGAGTGTACAAGCCCCTGCGCGAAGTTCTTCGTGGCACGCTTTTGATAATCGACCAGTGCGACAAGCCTATTGCCAACCTTCTCATAAACCTTCTGAAATTACGCGCAGACCCGGGGCTAAGCGCTATCGGGGGCATAAATCTCTACGACCTGCTTGGTGCAGTAGCCGCAACAAAGTTTCTTATAGGGCTTATGCATGAACAAGCAAAGAGCCCAAATTTCGCCACCGGGCAATTCACGCTCGAGGCAATTTCAGAAATGCCCCCACCTGAGATAAGGGAGAATGTCCTGGGCAAATTCGGGCTTAGCGATATGATGCTGGAGATGCTATTGCAGGAGCCATAGCCAAAACTGCAACAAGGGTATACGCGATAGAAAGCTACTTCCGCCAGCAGGGCTCGCTTATTCATTTCATCTCCCAATGCCTGTGCCTGCCTCCCCTAATGCCACCCACGTATCTCCTTTTTATCATGGATTCTACGAATTTCACGATCCGCATAGCCTCCAGCGCCATCCAACCCATCCACTCCCATCGGTCTTTTTTGCGGATTCATCGACGCCTCAAATCCTCCTAAAAGCCCCATGTTAAGCGATGAGAATAACTTCCCCTTCACAAGGACTGTTCTCATTATCCTATCGTAAGGTATGGAATTGTAATACGTATGCGTGAATATGTTTGCGCCAAAGTAGAGGCCCAGAATGAGCCGTTTATTATCAGAATCCTGCAGTCCGTGGCTATTATGAATGCCGGTGCAATATCGTTCATCAGGCTTTGCCTGGAAACGAGCATTATCCGCTCCCCTTCTTCAAGAAGCGGGGACAGATCCTCCCTCGCCTTCCTGGCGAAGAAATCCATAATAAACGATTGCACATTTGCTCTGCTTATAATACGTACGTGCACATGCATTTTCGTCATTTGTTCATGCTGCAAAAAGGCGTATAAAGTAAACTACTGATTCGGAAGGGTTAAATTAACTGACACCCATATAAAATCAATGGGGTATAGCAATGGAAACCTCTTACAAAACGTACGAAGAGAAGGCACTAAGTATTTTTTCAAAATGCACGTACATGGTGGTGGGCACAAGCACAAAGGATGGGAAACCTTGGGTTGCTTCAGTTCTTTATGTATATGATGACAACTACAACATATACTTCCTTTCAGCAATAGATGCGGTCCATTCTGAGAACATCACCAAGAACCCTTCCGTTTCGGTGGCCATATTCGATTCCAATCAGAAGATAGGCGTGACTGAGGGGCTGCAGCTGGAAGGCAACGCTGAATTTGTGGGCGAAGATGAGATAGTCAAGGCAATAACTCTTTATTGCCAGAAGGTATTTCCCGGTTCATCCCTCCCTCCAACAACGAGGTACAAGCCGGAAGAATACCTGGGGGCATCCGAATTCCGCTTTTTCAAGATCACCATTTCGGAAGCATACGTCACCGGAGAGGACAGGCGCGTAAAGATAACTCTGAAAAAAGAGTAGAAGCCATCTGAATGCTCCTGTTCTATTCCAGCCATCTTTGCTGCAAATTGAAAATTAAAAAGTACGCTGGGCCCATATCTGCTCATATCTCGTTTGCAGCTACAATGCGATACAAAATTAGCGTAGGCGATTGGTGTTGTCTCAAAGAGAAAGCTCATCCTGTCTCATGAACTTATGCTTGCTGACCGATAATAAATCCTAATCTTACAAAAATTCATAGCAGAAAGCCCGCGATTTTCAATCGTGGGATGAATGCGAATGTATTGCGATTTGATAGAAGCATATGTATATAAATTAGAAGAGATATATAGTATCTAAGGATT
>CAZLPL010000015.1:0-13038 GCA_964561405.1 Microcaldota archaeon | reverse complement strand
CGGGCTTTGTCTGTGTTATGGACACCTGCTTTGATGACGTCCCTGTCACTGAGCTTATCCCGGAATTGTATGCAGCGAAAGTGGCATTGCCCATAAGCGAGCTTATGTAGTTTCCATCTATCGAGCCGCTCGTGACATTTGGGATGGTTCCGTTCTCCATAAGCGGCACCATGAATGCACTGAGATTTGATATGAAGTTGGTTCCCCTCAATGAGGAGTTATACTCGTAAGTGAACAGCGTGGAGAGTGCCGTTGATGCGCTAGTGTATGCGAACGAGTCTGCGCTGCTCGAGAGTAGGCTACCATAGTTTGCAGTGCTGCCGGAAAGTATTGAAGACTCGGACACGCTGTCGTACCCTATCCCCATTACGACAAAAAGTAGGAGGGCTACCACCATGAGTAGCACGAATATGAGCGCCATGAGTGAGAACATCTGGGCTTTCATGCCCTTCTTTGAAGTTATGCCATTTTTCATCTCCATGTGTATACACCCACATTATACAGCTTATAATCCCCAGTTGAATAATTAAACAGGACAGCAGGCACAGTCTGGGAGGAGATCGAATATGATCCGGACAGTCCTGGCTGCACGTTGGTTGCGTCGCTGTATGTAACCCCGGAAGTGAACCCTGGGAAATACTGCTGGCTTGAGTATCCGTTCGCATCCCCAGCTAGAGGGAACCACGCAGCTATGCTCGTGCTTACGGGCCCGCTGTTTATTCCGCCGTTGTATAACTGTGCCACCTGCGCTGTGCTGAGTGAGGCGTTGTAGATCTGCATATCTGAGAGTGCTCCATTGAACGGGTTTGACCCTGATCCAGACCCCAACTGTATATTTGACGTGCCGTCCAGTAGGCTCGGGCTTCCCGAATACGTACCGGAGATCGCATTGCCGTTTATGTACAGCGTCCATGATGATGGGGTGTACACGGCTACGAGATTGTACCATGTATCCGGATTGAAGGTGAATGGATAGTTGACTGACTGGGAGAGCCATGATGCACCATTGCCTATGTCACCGTGTATGCCTGTCGATGCTCCGTAGTTGTTGCCTATCAGTCTAAGGTCCATGGTATAGTCATGGGGCTGCCTGGCGTCTATAAGTTCTGAAGAGAATGTGGATGTTGGGGGAAGAGAGCTGTAGAACCATACGCTCACAGTGAAGCTGCTGGAAAGGGAGAGGTTTTGGGAATAGGGTATTGTTACCACGCTGTCTGCGCCGTTGAAATCTGAAACTGTGAGTATGGACTGGTTGTTTACTGTGAAAGTGCTGTTCTCTGTGTGCGAGAGCGAATTCAGAAGGTAGTCGGCGCAGCTGCCCTCATTGTTTATGTACATTGTGCCTATGTCAGCGAGTATTGAGGAGTTTGAGGATGCTGCGCACGTGCCGAACGCGATCAAATGGCTACCTATGCTGGCAAACAGTTTGCCATACGCCAGCGCCATGTGTGGATTTATGTTGGTGTTTGTGATCGAGTATGGAATTGCGGCAGAACCGGTGAACGTTCCTGTACTTCGGTTCTGCTCTGTAACATACCCGTCGCCCCAGATCTCGTATAGGTTCTGGAGGCTTTGGACTGGAGTCTGGTTGAGGAGCGCGGAATGGCTTTGCGATCTGGCATACCATAGCTGCGAACCAGTAGAGTTCAGCGCCAGGACGGCAGACGTGCCCTGGAATGCGAAAACACCCCCGTAAGAGCTTACTCCAGACTCCAATGCGGAGTTTGCGTCAGCAACGCTGCTTATCAGGCTTCCTGAAGAGCTCAGAAGGTTAGCATGGTTTCCCTGCCCCACGGCGAATGTGTTTGAGTATATTGCAACATCGCTCTCGAAAGACGCCGCGCCGCTGCCTGAGCTGCCCCAGACATTTGCTGCGGCATAAGTATTGTTGTATATGTCAGTAAGCATCTGCAGTCCTGTGAACTGGTATGTGTTGCACGAGAAGACTGTCGAGACTATCTGGCTCCCGTAAGCCGCAGAATATCTGGCAAGAAGCCCTGCAGATGAGAGTATGCCCGTGCCATTGCCTATTATCGTGCCGTTCCCTGGGCTGAACGCGTAGAGGGTTATGCCGCTGGCGTCGCCGCACGCGTCTGATGTTCCGGTTATTATCTTTCCATTGGACTCGAACATCATCGGGGGATATTCATCTCCGTCAGGCTCCTGCTCTCCGCCAATTGCAATTGTGTAGGGAACCGCCGAAGCCCATACGATGCTGCCATTGAGCGCGTTGAGGGCCATTATGTTCGCGTCTGTGGCATAGATCACCATGCCGCGGTAGAGCAGCGCGCCGACTATCGGAGGCGAATAATACCCTGAGGCAGGCGACCATACAGAGTTGTACGGTGACCCTGAAGTCCACCGGGTGATGCCGGTAGAGGCGTTTATTGCATACATAACGTTTCCGGCGGCGAAGTATACATCTCCGTATCCGGCAAGTATGGTGCCGTTCGTTATCGGATTCGGAGCATTTACGGTATAGGCCACGGTGCCGAGCGATGGCCCGGATGGGTTCCCGCCGCTGTACTGTGCGTCTTTCTGTACCTGGTGCCAAGACTGCCCAGAGGCCGCACTCTGATTCACCATTTCAAGGGCCAGAGGTATGCCGGATATGGAACTGAGCTTTGCCAGCGACATCTCCTTTAGCAGGGAGCTTGACAGGGTGTATTGGATATATGACGTGGTAGGCGTGACGTACGTGAAGTAGAGCAGCACAGATATTCCTGCGGCGGTTATCATCAATGCGAAAAGAGCGTCAAGAGTAAAGACTATGCCTTTCATCAGCTTACACCAAACGTAGTATTAGTCCATACCAGCACCCTCATTGTACCTACGGCACCGTTGGATAGTATTACAGGTATTGTGGCAGACTGTATGGCAGTTGCATTTCTTTCAAGCGGATTCCTTCCCACGGATATGTTGTAGTTGCCCGGCGAATATATAGTTATGTAGTAGTCGTATCCCACACCCATATCCTGCTTGGTGGCCTGATAATTGATGTTGGACATCGCCATTAGGGCCATGGCCTTCCTGGCGGAGATGGTGCCGTTCTGGCTCCCAAGCCCTATGCTGACATTGCGCCATGTGTTGGCATTGGATACATTCACAACAGAAGGCCAGTCGGGAGGGTATCCCGGAGTGGTTATTTTTTGCTGTAGCGACTGAAGCTGGGCCTGCATGCTCCCTATGCCGAATCCGTATGCTGTTGAAAATTCGCTGTTGATCTTGCTCCATGCGCTGATCAGTATTATTAGGGCAGCAGTGAAGACGATTATGGCGAATACCATATCTATTGACCAGTATTGTCCCTTCATCAGCTAGCACCCAGTGGAATAGTTATAGACGCAGAGGCCGGTGTGCCGGTGTTGTAGAGCTGGTACACCTGCGCTGACGTGAGCGATGCGTTGTATATCTGTATGCCTGCTATGGAACCTGAGAAGCTGTTGGAGGAATATCCAGAAGTCTCGGATGCCCCTATCACCAATGGATTGGAGTTGGTTGCTATAGATCCGGATGCCGCAAGGGTATTGACTGGCACGCCGTCCTCATACAGCGTTAGGTGGGTGCCATTGTAGACTCCCGTAAGCATGCTCCATTGATTGTAATCAAGCGGGTATGGTGTGGATACCGGGCCCAGAAGAGTGCCTCCGACGTACGCGTAGAAGTCGCCTTCGGAATTGCCGTTCCACCCGAGCCCGAGCCTGAATGTATTCTGCTTCCCGGCTAGTACCTCCCTGCCGGATGAGGCCGAAGGGTTTACCCAGGCAGATACGGCGAAGGGTCCGTTTATAACCAGATTGCCATTTACCACAACATTGCTTCCTGTGCCATTGAATACGAGGCCTGAGCCAGACATGGGCTGAGCTATATAAGCGCTGCTCACCGCCTGGCTGTAAGAGATGCCGTTGTATGGGGTCCCGGGCTCGTTGCTAAGGCCATAATCATTCGTATCTCCATTGAGGGGCCACCAGCCGGCCAGTTTTGCGCCAGATGCGGGAAGCCCTGCTATGCCGCTGCGGTAAAGCTGAGACATCTGCGAAGAGCTGAGAGCGGAATTGTAGACCTGCACGTTGGCCATGTTGCCATTGAAATGCCTTGTTGGGAACCCAGTCTGCCAGCCAAATACCCAATGCTTATCTGAGGAAGCAACTGGTGTTAACGATACAGGGAATGTCTGCGACTTTCCGTTGACAGATATGGTTGCAGAGTTTGCAGTGAGGGTGTATCCGACAAAACTCCAGGTATCCAGAGGTGCGGTTAGGGAGCTTGTAACAAAGTTGCTACTATCCCATAGCTCCACCGATCCGTTTGTACTGAGTCCAAACTGGTACCATCCTTCGTTTTGTGCATATCCATCAAATTCGCTTATGATCTCAAAGCCGCTGGTGCCGTAGCTTTTGGGATATATCCACTGTGCATTGGATATGGGGAATGCATATATGCCTGTGCCGTTTATGTATGTGGAATTTCCATTGAAGCCTGCGGAGAGGACCTGCGCGGACGTGGAGCTTGTCTGCGCCGCAGATGTAGGAAGCCTCACGAAACCGGCATGGCCCAAGATCGAAGCGTTGTCCTCTTTACCGCTGTAATCGTTTGCATTGCCGTTCAGCGGCCACCAGCCATACAGGCTCGCGCCGTTTGGACTGGAACCTATGCCGCGATCATAGAGCGCAGTAAGGGCGGTAGAAGACATAGCGGAGCCGTATATCTGGAGGTTTGATATGCTTCCGTTGAAGAATGATTGTGGGAGAATGACCTGACCGGATGGAGGGGAGGATGAATAGGGCATGCCGCTCTGGCCGCCGACCTCTACGGCTCCACCGGACACGTATGCGGCCGAGGTGCCGCTGGCCACCTTGGATCCGTCGACATAAACTATCGCATTGCTTCCTGACAGGGTCTCGGATATCATATACCATTGGCCCTGATTTAGGAGAGTGTTAGAGTACTGCAGAGTGCCTGATGGATTGTAGAAGCATACTATGAGCTTGTCGGTGCAGACCCCAAAAGCCCACGAGCCGAGCTCTGAAGCCACGAAGTCCTGGCCGGATGTGGGCGGCTCGAAGCTTGCCCATGCAGATATGGTGATCGGCTTCGATTGCAGCGATGATGTGCTTGGTATACTGACTATCCCGGTGATCCCATACAGCCTTAGTACGTACGTTGGAGAAGGCCAGTATGCGCCTACGATATTGCCGTTCAAGGCGCTGCTTCCAGACGACCTTGAGCTCAGGTCGTAAAGAGTGGTTCCGGAGCCGTATACCATCGGCCACCAGCCGGTCAGGTTACCCCCGGTGGACTGATTGCCGTTGAATGCAACGGCCTTTACAACAGCATAATCGCTGGAGTTTCCAGGGTTGAGGAAGGTCTGCGCCGTGCCGTTGGAATTAGTTAGGCTGGATGCGGAGGCCCCTGCGGAGAATGATCCAGATGTGGTTACGAAGCCGACAGTTGCATTTGATAGGGGGACTCCGGATGCGTTGTAAACATTTGCAAGTATCTGCCCTACGGCAGGGAAGAACTGCAGGCCTGTTGCGGTGAGGTTGTTTCCATTACCGCTGCTGTCATTCACGTTGCCATTGAACTGGTACCACGCTACGTTGTGGGAGTAGTCCACAGGCTGCCCGGATACGCCTTCGTAGTAAAGCTTTGACACTTCATGCGAAGATAGTGCGACATCATATATCTGCATGTTGGCTAGGGTGCCGTTTAGCTTGCTGGCGCCAGTTGCAAGCTGGCCTATGTTAAGCGAGGTGGGGGCAATGCCAGTGGTGCCGGAAATGGAACAGCCTAACGACTGGCTCCCATTTAGGTATATGTTGACGGAGCTTGCGCTGGTGTAAGCCACGAAGTACCAGGTATTTGGTTGGAGTATAAGGTTGCTTCCGCATGCGCCAGTAAGCGATGGCCCGCCAACTATGCGCCCCTGCGAGATGTCTATCCAGTTGTTATTTGGGGAGTATGATGCTCCCTGGTCAATTACATACTGGTTGGACTTGCTTGGCACAGGGGTCTTTATCCAGAAGGTTATCGACTCCTTTGTAGATGTTGTCACCGGAGTTGAAAGATACAGGGAAGTGGTCTTGCCATTGAACCTGAATCCATGCGCGACTATGTCTGTTAGGGATACCTGCCTTGCCTGGGATGACGTCGAAGGGCAGGTGTAGTCTATGCATATCGTGCCGAAGGAGTTCTGCAGGGTCATGTACCCTCCGCTCTCTATCGTGGGTATCTGGTAGTAAAGTTTGCTGCCTGAGATGTAGCTTGCATTTGAGACCACATTCTGGACTATGCCGAATGCTGTGGCCTGCACGTTCTGCCCCAGGGTATTTGAAGATGCTATTACCATCCCCTGCCTAGTGACGTATATGTTGTACTGTAGAACGCTGAGCTGCGGTGGGAGGAGTATTGACGCTGAGTAGCCGTTGCCTGCCTGGGCTGCTGAAGAGAGCTCGGAAGCGACAGACTGGGCCACAAGCTGTAGCTGTGAGAATGTCTGCTCATTTGACACGAGAACCCTCTGCCTTGCTATGGAAGCAAGAACTAGGATGAAGATGAAGAGTACAAATGAGAATACGATAAGATAGTCAAGCGCTATTTGTAGTCTCATCAGCTCACACCACAGGCCTCAGGTATACGCATGCGAGATTCACGTTGTTTGGGCACTGGGGCTGTGCGCTGACATTGATAAGGTAAGTGCCTTGGGATGATATTGAGCCCAGGTTGCCGCTCACGTTTACAGGAGTGTAGGTGGTTATGTAGCTTGAGTTCAGTGGGGACACTACCTCAAATATTATCTCGTGCCCTACGCCGTTTACTGTATTGCCTACGAATATGTTAACTACACCAGATGGCACATTTATCTGCACTAGCTGCCTTGCAGGAAAGCCTTCCGTGCCGACAAGGGTGGCTACGCTCGATAGCTTGCTTGCAGCCTGCTGGGACTCTATTGCAGAAAGCGATGTGTTGGCATTTGCTATCTGTATGAATGCCACGATTATCACAGGTATGAGTATGGCGAGCCCGAACGACAGGGTCAGCAGCAGTTCGAAGCTTGATTGAAGCTTGGATGAGCTTTTTGCCATAGACATTTCAGATCTTCCTGCCGGTTATTATAAGGTCGTTCTTAGCCTCCACAGCCCTGTACAGCTTTGAGGTAAGTTCCCTAAGCGTCCTTTCAAGGTTGAATCCAGTAGTACTCATTGATATGGTTCCTCCGCGCGCAAACCCTACGCGTGCCCTCAGTTCATAGCTTCTTGATGCCGTGCCTTTTATGGATTTTATGTTTACGGCTATATAGTCCACTTTTACGTCCCTGAACTTCTCGACTTTCTCGGCAAAGGACCCGAGGTCAGCCATGAGATCGTCCTCATATTCCTTGGTGCCCTCTGTCAAGCCTGATACGATTATGTTCCTTGCAGGAATGTTGGAGTTCTTAACTATTGTTTCCAGTATGTCATGTATAGTAACTACGCCAACCGGTTTCCCTTTGCGGGTCACCAGCATTGATGATACGTTGTTCTTTATCAGGTTCCTGAGCACATTGTCTATGCCTTCGCCCTGTTCAACGGCGTAAACATCCTTATGGGCGAACTCGATCACACTTGCCGGTATCCTGCCTTTAGGGCTGAACTCAGGGGACCTGCTACGTATAGACATGAGGGACTCTATTATGTTCTTGTATGTAAGTATGCCCACAAGCTTGCCCTTGTCCATCACAGCAAGCCTGTTGACCCCGTGATCTGCCATTGCACGCTTGGCCCTGTCAAGGGTAGCCTCCTGATCTATGGCTATGAGAGGAGTGGACATCACTTCTCCGGCATTGTAGTTGGACAGCATATGCATGGACAGTATCGACTTGAGTATGTCAGACCTTTTCAGTATACCCTTTATCTTTCCGTTGTCTGCAAAAGGCACAGCCTTTGAGGCCGACTCATAGAACGCGCGTATAGCCTTCTTTATATTTGACTGCTTGGTGACGATTGGGACGGGCTTTGCGAACTTGCCTACAGGGTAACTGCCTGGCAGCTTTGTCGCGCCTTTTCTGGCTATGGACCTGTCATCCACTATGCCATAGTATTCACCATCCTTGAACACCACCACCGCACCAAACTTATTGACCTTTGTCAGAGCATCCGACATCGGATCCCTGTAATCATAGAAAGAGGTGTCTGAGACAAATTCCGCCGGTATTCGTTCGAAAGCAATCTTCATACGAATCACTTTGTTAATATAAGCTTGTTTATTATATATTGATGTCTGATTAACGTTTATTAACCTAAACGCCAGGATGGCAGATCGGCTATGCGTCCGCCTGCAGAGCGGAAAAGAGGGGTTCGACTCCCTTTCCTGGCTATATCAGAGTATATGCTGGATCCTGTAGTTTTAGCTTACTGCAATCGGACGCGTGGCACCTATACTTGCACATACCTGAAGCAGTTTGTGATATGGTCGTTCACCATGCCAGTTGCCTGCATGTAGGCGTAGCATATTGTAGACCCAACGAACCTGAAGCCCCTGCTTTTGAGAGCCCTGCTTAGGGCATCCGACTCCTCGGTTCTTGCAGGTACCTGCTTGGTGGAAGACAACGAGTTCTTTATCGGCTTCCTGTGCGGTACGAAGCCCTATATATACTTATCGAAGCTCCCGAACTCTTTCTGCACCTCAAGGAAACGCCTTGCATTGAGCACGGCCGCACTAATCTTCAGCCTGTTGCGTATTATGCCCTTGTCTTCCAGAAGGCCTTTCATGCGCTTTTCCCCGTACTTCGCAACCTTGTCAGGGTCGAACGCGCTGAATGCCTTGCGGTAATTTTCACGTTTCTTCAGTATTGTTAACCATCTCAGGCTGCCTGCACGCCCTCAAGCACAAGGAATTCGAACAGCTTGGTGTCATCATGAATAGGGACGCCCCATTCAGTATCATGATATGCTATGTAGAGCTCGCTGTTGCCTGTGTATGACCATTCGCAGCTGCGTGCGGTGCCCATGCATGACATTTGCCGACCTGCATTTATAACGGCTTTGAATAGTGGCCTATCAAAGAGCCTTCAGGCATACTTTCAGCCCTTGGAGATTATCTGGACCAGCTTTGTGCGGCCTTTCGAGCCGCGCAGAATCAGTACTTCGGATTTCCTTACGCCGAAATGCTCTGCAAGAAGCTCCGCGAGGCGCATGTTGGCACGGCCTTCGAGTGCAGGCGCATCGACCCTGGCGCGAAATTCCCTTTCGCCGATGTGTTCTAGCGAAGGCGACTTTGCATTGGGCACAACCCTTACGGTTATTTCCATAGTATGCTCTTGCCGAGGGCCTTATTATTGGTACCGGAATGCAGGGATTCGAAAGCAACAATTGAAGGTCGCCTCTGGAGCCGTGAAAGGGATTTAAATCAGTTAGCACCACAGTAGTTTATGGCAGTCAAGACCTCCAGGTTCAGCATAGAGAAGCATGGTGCAGAGCTTTACGTCACTGACATGGCCGCGCTTGTGAACAAGGAGATAGAGGCTTGCGGGGCTCAGGAAGGCGTCGCGACTATCTTCGTGCCGGGACCTACTGCTGGAGTAACTACCATAGAATACGAGCCGAACCTGCTCAACGACTTGAAGGCCATGCTGGAGAGGATAACCCCATCGGATGCTGAATACGAGCATAGCAAGATCTGGGGCGAGAACAACGGAAAGAGCCACCTGGGGGCTTCGATGGTCGGCCCCGGCGCGAGCATGCCGTTTGCGAAGGGTGAGATGGAGCTGGGGGAATGGCAACAGCTGGTGGTCATGGACTTCGACACGAGGTCCAGGAAAAGGGATGTGCTGGTAAGCATAGTTTATTGATGTTTGGTGTGCGCATGGATGAGATATACATAGGCAGCGATCATGGGGGCTTCGAGCTCAAGGGTGGGCTTATCGGGTTCCTTAAGGGCAAGGGATACGATGTGGTTGATGTGGGACCTTACGAGTATGACAAGGATGATGATTATCCGGACTATGCAGAGAAGGTCTGCAGGAAAGTGGTGGAGAGCAAGGGAAGGGGCATAATAATATGCAAGCACGCGCACGGCATAACGATAGCTGCAAACAAGATGCGCGGCATATACGCATCCCCATGCTGGAACGAGACTTCCGCAAGGATGGCACGCGTGGACAATGACACGAACGTGCTATGCCTGTCAGGAGTGCTTACAAAACCAGATGAGGCCGAGAGGATAGCAGAGGTGTGGCTTTCGACCCCATTCTCTGCGGAGGAGAGGCACGTCAGGAGGATAGGCAAGGTAAGGGACATAGAGAGAAGAAATTTCGGCTGAAGCCTATACGTCTACAACCACAGTTATGGAGCAGGAATTTCCACGGTGCCTTACGTGCAGATTGTGCGGCGTGACGGCTTTTACCGAAAGGAGGGCATAGTCTGACTTTGACTTTTTGTATGCAAGGCGTCCCGAGAGCTTTACCGTGCCCTTCGCCTCCTTTATTTCGAGAACATCGAACCGGAAGGCATTGAGCTTCCTGGCATCCACCTTTGACAGGATGTCCTGAAGCACGAACCACGCAAGCTCATCATAGTCATGCGCCGATTCGCGTATGGTGAGCCCGGTCTGCGCGCCGGCGTCCTTTTCTATGGCCTTGAGGTCAAGCATGGTGTTGAGCAGAGCAAGGGCAGCATTGGACAGTGCAGACTTTAAGTCCGTGCCATATCCCACGAATGCGACATCGGCAGTGTGCGGAAGATACCTGAATTTTCTCACGGTTTTCGCCAAGACTACAATTATATATACATACATTCATAATATTCCCGTCCTGTGAAGACAAGAGTAACTACTGACAAGTGATGAAGTCCATATCGGCTGAGGACAATACGGTGTTTCGGTGTTTTATTGTATAGAGCGCGCGCACTTGTGCTGATCTTCGCCGTGCTGCTGGCGGTAGTACTGATTAACCAGGTCTCCACGACGCAGCTTTCCATAAGCGACACGGATGCATCAACGTACGTGGTCGTGCCCATGCTTATGGTCCCCATCTTCGCCCTGTTCATGCTTAAGGAAGGCATGGCGGCGGATGTTGGAAGGCGGGACATAGTTCTCGGGGTGGTGCTCTTTCTTGCCGCAATTGTGATGGAGGCGTATTTCGACGCCACCATGTCTTACTTATCTTTCAGCTACAGGATGGCGGCGCTTGCGCTCCCCTTGATTATAGCCGCCCTCTGCGCACTCATCTTCGGCGTGCGCAACATGAGGAGATTCTCATTCATAGCGGCCTACGCGCTGTTCGCATGGCCAGTCATCTTCCTGCCGGTCATCAACCTCGAGCAGTCGTTCTCCGCCATCAATACGGCAATAGTGTACAGCATGGCAAAGCTGGTTGTGCCAGGATTGTCCTACGTGCCTCCGATATCCATGGTGCTTAACGGTACAAGCATAAGCATAGGCGAGGCGTGCGTGGGAATCGGGGCGCTGATAGGACTTGTCATGTTCCTTATACCTCTTGCATATTTCTATGACGCAAGTCCGCGCAACAGGGCAGTGTGGGTGTTCACAGGATGCGCGCTTATGCTCGTGCTCAATGTCGCAAGGATGCTTGTGATAACCACGCTCTGGTTCATCTATGGACCGAGCCAGGATCTTATAAGCGCGCACAGCGTTGCCGGCCAGATCATGTTCTATGGCATAATGGCAGTGATGGTGATATTCGCAGGCAGGTTCGGGCTGTCTTATCCGAGCTTTAAGGGTGCTGGCAGGGGCAGCGGGACATTCAGCAAGGCCGGAATTGTAGTGGCTATAGCGCTGTCCTTGACTTACCTTGCATTTTCTGCCAATGTAACCAGCGCACAGCAGGTGTCAGCAGCTATTGCTTCAGGCACGGCAAGGCTGAACTTCACAGGCGGTACGCTCATAGCCACGCTTGACAGCGTTGCTAACGTCCAGAACTACAGCTCAGACAGCTTCATAAGCAACGGAAGCGCAAGCGCTTCGGTGTATGTGCACAATGTAAGCAGGACATCGCACTTGCCAGTGGTCCTGATCTTCGGGCAGCCCAACGCCACGCTGGAGGCGGAGTTTTCGCAGAGCGCTTTCCTATATAAATCTGACCGGGCAGGAAACGTGGGCAAGATTTACGAATTGGGCTCTGATAGCAATTATTCGTTCGTGTACTATCGCAGGATACCTTACAATTCTGGCAGTGCAGTGATACCTGCAGACATGTATGTAATCCTCCAGTATTATCCGTACTGGCAGAGCCCTTCGTGTGGCACCGCATACCAGACAATGAGGGATGCGATAACAAATGCGGTGTTTCTCAACTTCCCCAACTCCACTGACACGGTAAGGATAGACAGCGCATACTGCTTCATGTCGAAGGTGCTGAAATGACCAGTTTTGAATATTCCGCTGGAGCATTCGTATACCGGATGAAAAATGGAACAGTGCTCTTTCTTCTTCTTAAGAAGCCTAACGGGGCTTACGACCTTCCGAAAGGCCACATAGAGAAGGGCGAGACCGCAGAGGTGGCAGCGAAGAGGGAGATAAGAGAGGAGTCGGGGCTTGGGGTGGAGTTTATCCCAGGGTTCGTGGCCACTACAAAGTATTTTTTCAGGCGCGAGGAAAAGATGATAGTGAAGCATGTCAAGTATTTCATATCCGAGGTGGAAGACGGCGATGTCACGATATCACATGAACACATAGGATATGAATGGCAGCCGCACGCAGCTGCGAGGAAGAAGCTGAAGTTCAAGAACATAGTGAAGATGCTTGACAGGGTAGCTGCTTACATAGACAGGTACAGCAGCATTTCTAACATAAACAGGAGGTATGCAGTTATCCCGAAGAAGAGGGGATGGAACCTCAGCACCAGGTTTGTGCCAGGAGAGGGAAGCCTTGACGGGAAGGTGATGATAATCGGACAGGCGCCCGGGGCCGAAGAGGATAGGATAGGCAGGCCTTTCGTTGGGAGGAGCGGGAAGCTGCTGGATTCGGTGCTAAGAAAGGCCGGGATGAGGAGGCATGATATGTACATAACAAACGTTGTGCAGTTTTTCCCTCCTGGAAACA
>CAZLPL010000014.1:0-13069 GCA_964561405.1 Microcaldota archaeon | reverse complement strand
GTAAGGCTTGCAAAGCAGAAGGGGACCATAAAGAAGGGAATAAATGAGGTTACCAAGAGCATCGAGAGGAACCTTGCATCCCTTGTAGTTCTGGCAGGCGATGTCGAGCCTGAAGAGGTCGTTATGCACATCCCTACACTGTGCAGGCAGAAGAAGATCCCACTAGTTTACATACCTACCAAGGTTGAAGTCGGAAATGCCGTAGGCATAAATGTGCCATGCTCTGCAGTAGCAATAGAGAAGGCAGCAGACGGCGAGGCAACGATGAAGGAGGTAATCGCAAAGCTCACCGGAAAGACGCAGGAGTCCAAGCAGCCATCCCAGGCTGCAGAGGCGCAGGCGCCGAAGAAGGAGCAGAAGCCAAAGAAGGAGAAGAAGGCCGAAGAGGCAGGCGAAAAGAAGCCTGCAGCCTAAAGCAACACTTAACATGTGACTGCAATGCCTGAAGACCAGAAACAAAACAGGAAGGCTGTAAAGAAGCCGTATGCGGAGCAGACTAACGCTGCAGGAACAGCGTCAGCGCCTGCACCAGCACAACAGCCAGCAGAAGCCAAGCAACTTGAAGGGTACCTGTCCGAAGTGGTTGAACTTTCAACCAAGCGAACCGGGATATACGGTGAGATAAAGCAGGCAATGTGTAAGATCCTTGAGGGCAAG
Source organism: Microcaldota archaeon (assembly GCA_964561405.1). Taxonomy (GTDB): domain Archaea; phylum Micrarchaeota; class Micrarchaeia; order Micrarchaeales; family CABMGC01; genus JAJZNA01. Next base: position 12,412 of record CAZLPL010000014.1, on the reverse strand, counting down.
GACAAAGGCAGGGTCATAAGGAGGAACGTTGCAGGAAGGATACGCGTAGGCGACATACTGAGGCTCCCAGACACTACGAGGGAGGACAAGCCTATAAGGGCCAGGTGATAAATTTGAAATGCTCATACTGTACTTCTGAAATAGAGAAGGGCACAGGACTCATCTTCGTGAGGAAGAATGGGTCCGTAAGGTACTACTGCACGAAAAGGTGCTACAGGCTCAATGCCATCCACGACAGGAGACCCAACAAGAAGGAGGTTCTGGAAAGGTCCTCAGCATAGAATTTGCATGACACTCGCCATAAATATGTGAGCGGCGCAGTTCCAGTACTGCAATGAATATATATGCCTTGCATCAAGGATTATTCCAGCAGCTAACAACGTGTTTTAAATGCCGGCAAAGATCGACCGGGTCATGGTTGCGCATTATGGCGAACTGTGGCTCAGGGGCAGGAACAGGAACCTATACATAAGGAAGCTCAAGAAGAACATAGTCACGCAGCTTGCGGGCGAGAAGTTCAGGTTCGGCAAGAGCTACGACCGCATAGTACTTCTTCTCTCAAAAGATTCCGATGCCGAATCTATACAGTCAAAGCTCTCTGGGGTATTCGGGATAAGCGCATACGAGCTGGTCCACAGGACAGAGCCCGACCTTAAGCACATAGTGAAACTTGCAGAGCGGCTGATGAAGCCGCTTAAAGGCCGGCGCATACACATCGTCTCCCACAGGTCACACAAGGGATTCGAGTTCACTTCGATAGATATAATCGAGAAGGTAGTGGCGTGCGCAGAGAAGCTTGGGCTAGACCCCCGCGTCAAAGAATACGATGCGCAGCTTTTTGTAAACGTTACAAAGACCGACGCGTTCGTATACACCGACAGGCATAGAGCCATAGGCGGGCTTCCTGTTGGAACCAGCGGCAAGGCAGTCATACTGATTTCCGGAGGCATAGATTCGCCTGTGGCGGCATGGTACGCGATGAAGCGCGGGCTAGAGCCGGTGTATGTGCACATCCACGGATTCTCAGACGCAAAAGAGATCGGAGGGTCGAAGATGCCGCGCATACTCAAGACGCTCTCATCATTCGCTCCCTCTTCAAAATACTATTACATACCTTCGCACATTTTCCAGATGTCCGCAATAGGCAGCATGAAGTACGAGCTGATATTGCTGAAGAGATTCATGCTAAGGGTAGCCGAGGAGATAGCCAGGAGGGAGGATGCAGACTGCATAGTGACCGGCGAGAGCCTTGGTCAGGTGGCATCGCAGACGTCGTCAAACATAGCTGCAGAGCAGCATGGCATATCCCTCCCGATACACAGGCCCCTTATCGGCTTCGACAAAGTGGAGATAACTGAAATTGCAAAAAAGATAGGCACATATGAGGAGTCCATAAAACCCTACAAGGATGTGTGCTCGATAAACTTGCACAATCCTGCCACCAGGACAAAGGTGGAGATACTCGACAGGCTTGCCGAGCAGGCTAATCTGGACGCGGTTGTTGCCCGGTCGATAAAGTCTGCCGCAATAAGTGCGACGTAAACTCCTGTAACTGCCTATCTTGGCGGTCTGTACATGCCGCAAATGGCGGGCATTACCACTGCGCTCCAATAAGCTATATCTATGCGCCTAACTTCGGTGCCAATTGCAACAATGGCATCGGCTATCGCCTATTTTTACCTAAAAACTTCCGTACCTGAATATAGTACTGATCCACAGCAAATTCGATAAAAGGCTTCGGGTCATTTTTCTCCACGGAGATAACCAGCGCATCAAAATACCGGTCTTTATTGAGGGATATATTTATCAAAGGAAATCCATTGTCTATCAATATTTTATTGTATATTAGTCGGCACACTCTCTTGTTTCCATCAAGAAATGGGTGTATCTTGTATAACTCATAATGGGCCATGGCTGCCTTTTCTAACGGATTAAGCATGCTTTCATCATACCATCCAAAAAATTCTGAAAGTAACTTGTTCAATTTTCTGTAATCCGGGGGCCTGAAAGCCACTTCGGTTCCTTCCGAAAGGCCGGATTCACTTTTTCTGTACAGGTAGACCTGTCTTTTCCTTATAGCGCCGGGACTTTTTGTCCCAACTGTCGACATTATCATACGGTGGAGATTGAGAAGTAATGTTTGGTCAAGTTTGCTCCCATGTCTTATCAGTTCTACAGCCTTCAACATGTTTCTGCTTATGCGCTCTCTCTGACTAAGTCCGGAAGCTTTTTTCAAAGCATTTTCCACGTCTGCCAGATCTATATCCACTTCTTCTGTAGTAAGCGTTGTCAAAGTGAATTTTACCATGCTGTCTATATCATATTTCCTTCGCATGGTCTCAGTCAAACCCTCATACTTCTTTTCAAACAGTTTGCTGAATAGCAAGCTCCTGATAACACCATCCTTGCTGAGCAGGGAATTTGTATAGTCTCTGCCCGCCTCCCTCCGTATCAATTCATCTCTAAAGGCATCTTCAAACCTGGCAAGCTCTTCGGAAGCCGGCTTAGTTCGTCCTATATATTTGCTGAAACTTTTAGGCTTCTCCATTAAAAAATAGCTTAAAAACGAGTAATAATACCCATTGTCCTTTATGGTCTTGGTAATCAGTGCCATGAAATAGTTAGGCAGATAAAAATATTTAAAGTCATCTACCTAACCAAATTAGGCAGATGCGGCTGCCTTATTCCATCTGCCTAACTATGCATATGCTGCCCATAGCCTCGGCATCCTCAAGGAAGTTTATATATACTTTAACGGAGAGCCTTTCGTATGAATTTGCTCCTTAAGGCGCTCATCATCGCCGTGGTCGTGATAGCCGTTGTGGCTGCCGTAACGTTCACGGTGCAGGGATCCTCGCAGCCTGTGACCCGCTCAGAGGCTGTGGCAAATGTCACAAGCTTCCTGCTGAGGTCAAACCCTCCGGGAACCCAGATAAACCTAACCAGCATCACGCCATCCCAGTACTCTGGCAGCTGGAGCATAGTTGCAGGGGTTGTGCAGAATGCTACTAGCCCGTGCCCATCCTATTACGTCTATTCTTTCGACTACCCGCAGTATGGGTTGGTCTATAGGCTTGACAATAACTACACAAGCAATTGCATAATAAACGGGCTGAATTCAAGCTATGTCATAGGATACTATCCCGTGGCCGTGGCGAGATCCTATTCCCTTCACATCCCAGTAGTCATGAATTTCGTCAATAAGTATGGTTATGGGAATGTAACCGTAAGGGCGCAAAGAGTGGCTTCCCAGGATATAGGCGGAAAGAACTATACCGGCATATGGGTCGCGTACTACACATCCTCCCTGTCTACAGAGACAGTGCAGGTCTACATGCAGTCCAATGGAACCCTGATAACGGCTACCTGACATTCCTTTCCAATACCACCACCGTCCTTCCAACTCCTTCCTTATCCATCCTCATCTTTCTGATCGGAGCGAAGCTGTTTACAATGAAGAATTTTATCGCCCCTTCATTGTTCGATGATACTTCTGCCCTTAGCCTGTACATCCCTATCTCTTCTGCGTAAGACGATGCCGCGTCAAGCAGCTTTGTGCCTATGCGCGTCCTAAGGAATTCCTTCCTCACCACCATGCCTACAATCCCCGAATCCCAGTCGGTCTTTACTATCTCGCACTCCCCGAGCACCAACTCGCCCTGCGAAGCCACGAAATCGGATATCATCCTCTCTCCGATACCCCTCATCTTGTTGTAGAACATCCTTTCAAGGGACTCCCTCGAAGGTTTTGAGCCGAACCACATCGCATGCGGGAAGCTCCCATATGCATCGATTATGAAGTCAGAGAGCCTATCTATGTCATCGTGCGACAATGGGCGTATCTCCATTAGACCATTCCACTATCTAATGGTGCACAAAAAGGCTTTTAAGCAAGTTGAATGATGAGTTTTAGCATGGAGATAACACGGCGCGCAGCCAAGAGGATACTCAAGGAGGCAGGCGCAGTCCGTATAAGTGACACGGCAGCTGCAGAGTTCGCGGAGATAATAAACAAGTTCTCTTATTCTATGGCCAAAAAGGCAGTGAAGCTGGCGTCCCACGCAAAAAGGAGCACCGTGAAGAGCGAGGACATTGAGCTTGCCGCATGAAATGCTCAGGCAAGCGCAATGAGCGCAACTGCGCCTATTACTTTCAATATTACCAGCGTGCCTACAGCTGGCAGCCCGAACAGGACCACCGATATTATGATCGGAAGGGTAAACGGTATGGCTATGCCGAACAGGTAGTTTATGAGATACAGCGTTATGAACCCTAGTATGGTGTTGACTACAAGCCCTACTATGAGCTTGACGAGCGACTTGCCTATCCAGCTCACTACGAGTATGAGCAGTATTATTGCAGCTATGACCAGTATCATTGACAGCGCGGAACCTACAAGGGGCACCGCGAATATCGTTTCAAGCATGCTTGTAAGACTGCGCATTGCTTCTTTTATACCTTTTTGTGGCTTGCTGGAATTTACGGTTCAAGCGCCTTCCGCCCCTCCTTGATAGTGCTCTCCACCTGCATCACAGTTAAATACCACTGCTGTGCATATGTCTGCGTGGTGTGCGGATGGCTCACGGTCCTATGTGACTGAGGAAGCTCTCCCCATGCAGAGTGCGTGTGGCGTAATGCCTTATTCGGAACAGAAACGACACTGCTGCAGTGCACATAAGCGATGACACTACGAGCGCACTGGTGCAGGTGAAACGGCCGATGCGCGCGCGATGAGCATGCAAGGCATAAAAGCCGCTTAGTCAAATGCCATCTAAAACAGAAGGGGGGCTACGGCACACCACACCTATCTTCCAATGCGCACGCTTTAAATCGGCTTTAGGCGCGCGGGATTGCAAGGACCGTGAATTCCTGCCTGTTGCCTGGCAGCACCTTTATCCTCTCTATTTCCAGCTTCCTTCCAAGCATCGTCCTTGCCCGCTCTATGTAATTGGGCGCCTTCTTGGAGATGCACTTTACCGTAACTATGACTTTCGCGTCCTTTTTCAGCAAATCAAGATACGATTCCACGGCAATTGCAGTGTCGCTGCAGAATATGTTCATGTCATCAGTGAGCATGTCTGCCTTGCCCATGCGTAGCAGCCTCTTGGCATCATCGAAGCCTCCCTTGACGTGCACTATGTCAGCGCTTATGAACAATGCCGCAGCGTCTATTTTATTTTCAATACCGACTGCCAAAGGTCTCACGCCCTGCGCAGATATGGCTTCATAATCCAGGTCTCCGTTGTCTATCGCCACCACCTTGAATCCCCTCTTCGCAAGGAATGTGCTCCATCCTCCGGGCGCAGCACCAAGGTCTATCGCCGTGCCTCCACCCGAGATGCCGAACTCGTCGAATGCCTGCCATATCTTGAGCTCGGCCCTGCTCACCTGCTTCTTGGACTGGTAGTGCCTCATCGGGCTCACGAACTTCTTGTCGAGCTTCGAATAATCGCAATAGCCCGAATAGCACTTCCCGTTCATTAGGACCACGTACGCGAGCACCTCCGGATCCTTTATGTTTATGTTGTATCCCAGCCCCTCAAGCTTCTCGCCTGTAGCTACCTCTATGTCCTTCGCAGAATATCCCTCCTTCTCATTTATGTCAACGCACTCTATCTTGAGCCGCCTGCTCTTGCCTATGCCTAGTCTATCCACAGCGCCCAGCACGACCTTCAGGTAACTGCGCGATTCCAGGTTCGTAGTAAGGTACAGCGGGAATGCGCAGTACGTGAATATCGAATCCTTTATCCTGTCCTGCAGTCGCTCGTCTTCGGCATCCACTATGGCTGCGCTGAGCACGTTGTCCACGAGGCTAAAGCTGGTGATCCCTCCAAGCTCTTCAAGGGAGCTCTTGGTGAATATCGGTGATATGTGTATGAAGTACCTCATCTGCCATCGTTACATACTGTAAGGACCTCATATAAATGCAATTCCCCTTCTTTCCTTGCCGCAGTGCATCCGGGCGGCAATAAACCTTTATAAGCTTAACCCGCACTAACTATATCAGACCTAACCTTTATGGCAAAATTTTGTGATTATTATGGCGGATCAAAGCTCAATAGGCCATGTGCAGGATGCCGAACAGAAGGCTAAGAAGCAGATTGAGGAGGCACAGAGACTTGCAACCGCAAAGGTTGACAAGGCAAGACTGGAGGCAGGCAAGTTGGTGGAGGAGGCAGAGGACAAGACAAAGTCCATAAGGGAAAGTACCGTTAAAAAGGCACACGTAGAGCTTGAAAAGGAACGTGAGAGCAAGCTCTCCGATGCCCATAACATGTCTAAGAAGATAAAATCAACTGAGCTAAGCAAGAATGCGGCAAAGGAAATTGTCGACAAGCTTGTAAGGCAGATATTCAGTTGATTTTGTCATAACATTCAGTTGATAGGAGTGTTGCAAACAGAACCAATGCAAAAGGTAAGGATAGTTTCGCTCGAAGAAGACAAGGCGAGGGTTGTTGCTGCGCTGCACCATCTAGGTGCCATAGACCTAAGGAGGTCAAAGCTCACGCTTGAAGACGACAAACCTCGATCGGATTCTACAGCCATTTCAGACTCGCTCTTGAAGGTTGATGGGGCGCTTCAGCTCCTGCCTCTTCACAAGGTATCTTCCGAGGGCCACAGGGACGCAAGGCATCTCGTGCAGGAGGTGTCCAAATTCGGCGTCCTGGATACGATATACGAGCTAGGTTCCGAGAGGAAGACCATAGACGACGACCAGAGGCTTCTTGACTATGCACACCACGTGGCCACTGTCTCGTCCGGCATAGACATCGACTTTGGCAGGATAAGGAGCGATTACGTTTTATACAGGGCGTTCGAGACCGACACAAAGGGTCAGGCCCTGCTTAGGAAGCACGTCTCAAAGTTAGCGATAAAGAACCTGGAGGTAAATGTTGCAAAGGCAGGCAAGGGGGACTGGTTCATACTCATAGCGCATTCAAAAGGATCCAGCATAGACGAAGCGCTAAAGGGCGTTCAGCTTAGTGAGCTTGACCTCACCGCACAGTATCTCAATGGCACACCTCAGGATGTACTGCGTGCGGTCGGCAAGAAGGGGGCAGAGAATGCGAAGAGGCTATCCCAGATAGATTCAAAGCTCGCTGAGATAAGCCGAAGCAGCTATTCAAGGCTATCGAACCTCAAGGAGATGCTTGAGATAGAGCTCGAACGTGCGGATGCGAGTGCAAGCTTCAAGAAGACGGATAGCTCTTTCATAGTGGAGGGCTGGGTGCAGAAGAGGCAGATCGGCGAGCTTGGAAAGAGGCTCCTTGCAGTGACAAAGGGCAGGGCGTACCTCGAGGAGCTAGAGGCCGACGAACTGGCCCCAACGCACACAAGAAGGCCTAAGTTTTTGCAGCCTTTCGATTACCTCGTGAGCTTCTATTCCGTGCAGAGGAGCGACGAGATAGATCCCACATGGATATTCATATTTGCATTTCCAATATTCTACGGGCTCATGGTCACGGACGTTGGGTACGGGGTGGCATCGCTTATACTCGCCACCTACATATCCAGGAAGACCGACCCAGAGGGGCTGATGTACAACGTGTCCAAGCTGTGGCAGCTGAATGCTTTAGCAGCCATGTTCTTTGGCTTCATATCGAACCAGTACTTCGGTTTCCAGCTCCCGTATTCCACGCCTTTCAACTTCGACTGGCTTAAGAACACTCCTGAACTGATAGCCATAACCGTGCTCTTCGGCGTGGTGCAGGTGTGCATCGGACTCCTGCTTGGCATATTCAACAGCTATGGGCACGGGCACAAGAAGCTGGCCTTTGCAAGGTTCACATCCATACTGACTGTGGCGTTCGGTACAATCGCCGTTTCAGGCGCCTTCTTCGGCGCCTTCAGCGGCACGGTGACAGATGTCTCCGCAGCAATTGCAATAGTCTCAGTAGCACTGACTGCCGTATTCAGCGGAAGCGAGGCTACGGAGATAGTGAGCCTGATAACCCATCCGCTGAGCTATGCAAGGATCATGGGCTTCGGGCTCAGCAGCGTAATAATAGCGTTTCTGATAGACATGGCATTTACTCCGCACCTGAGCAGCGGCATACTCGTCTTCCTGTTTTATGCAGTGATCTTCATACTGCTGCACTTCGTGAACATGGTGCTAGGCATATTCGAAGGCCTTGTGCAGGGTGTGAGACTCAATTTCGTGGAATTCTTCACGAAGTTTTATACGGGCAACGGCATAAAGTTCAAGCCGTTCTCTTACAAGAGGGTTTATACTAAAGAATAGAAAATGAATTGGTGAACTATGTGGCAATAGACATAAACACTGCAATCGCGGCTATAGGTGCCGGAGTTGCAATAACTGGTGGGGCTATAGGAACTGGAATCGCGCAGTCAGGCATAGGAAGCGCAGGGCTCGGACTGATAGCAGAGAAGAAAGAGAACCTGGGTATAGTGCTCCTGTTCTTCGTGATTCCTGAAACCCTGCTCATCTTCGGTTTCGTGATCGCCATACTGATAATGCTGAGCGCTGGAATAGTCTGACGTGTTTTGCATGTCACTAGATGCGATAAAGAAGTCGATCATCGAGGACGCCTCTTCAAGGTCCTCACAGATAGAGGGGGATGCGTCAAAGGAAGCCAGGCGCATCCTCAATGAGGCCGAGGAGAAGGCACGCGAGATAACGCGTAGGGCTGAGGCTGAGGCAAAGGCGGAGGCTGAGCGCATCCTCAAGGAGGCTATGGAGGGGGCAGGAATAGAGGCTGATTCCATACTTCTTGATGCGCGCAACGAGGCCGTCGAGAGGTCCCTCAAGCATGTCCTATTCGAACTTGAGGATAGGCTCAGGAAGGGGGAGATGAAGAGGATCCTTGATATGGGCATAAAGCAGTTCAGGGAGATATCCGACGGGGATCTTACAATCAGGACGAGCAAGAAGTATGCCGACACCGTAGGCAAGAGCCAGTACAAGGTAGAGTATGGCGACGTTGACGGCTTCATGCTCTATTCACAGGAGGGAAAGGTGGCTCTAAACGCCACCATAGGCAGCATAACCTCCAACGAGTCCGAGAACGCCAGAAAGCTCATAGCCGACCATCTATTCGGGGCCAAGGGCCATCACGCGAAGAAGGGTGCAAGCCATGCTTCGGCTAAGAAGCCGGCCAGGCATCACGCAAAGGGAAAGAAGAGGTGAAACTTTGATATCAGGATCCGCAGCAGCAAACCATTACGGGTACTCAAGCGCCAGAGTAAAGGCCATGCAGTCAGTCCTGATATCCAAGAAGGCCATGCAGGACATAGTAAACGCAAAGGATGCAAGCGCCATAATATCCATACTCTTTCATGGCGAATACAAGCCAGACCTGGAAGAGTTCGGCGGGCTTGAGATAAAAGGAGAGCTCGTGGACTTCGCTCTCTCTAAGAATCTTGCCAAGAGCGTAGGCAAACTGGTGAGAATAGCGCCTTACACCGACAAGAAGATGATGCGCGCCATAGTGGGCAAGTGGAATCTCTACAACGCAAAGATGGCAATAGAGGCAAAGGGCAGGAAGATGCCATACGAGTCCATAGCCAGATACCTTATAGACTACGGGAGGTACGACAGCGCCTTTGTGAAGGAGGCAATGAAAGAGGATTCGATAGAGGGGCTGATAGGGAAGTTCATGATAAACTCGCCATATCGCAGCATACTCTCAGAAGGCCTGGAGGCCTACAGGAAGACGAGGAGCGGCGCCGATGCGGTCGCTGCGATAGATATGCAGTACTATATGGGTCTGGGCGGCATAATAACCAAGCTTAGGTTCATAGACAACAACTCCGCTCGGATAATGAAGATGGACATAGACCTCAAGAACGTCATACACCTGGTAAAGGCCAAGAGGCTGGGCCTGAAGTTCAGCGACACATCCCATGCCCTAATCCCTGGCGGAAACCTGCCAGTGCACGAACTGGAGCAGGCGTACAGTGGCGCCGACAGCGTCGATGCATTTGCGCTCCAGGTGAAGGGGTATGACCTCAAACCTGCTGCAGATGCCTACAAGGAAGGCGGCAGGAGGCAGCTGATCCTCTTCGAAATAGGGATGAGAAACGCGATATTCGAGAGCAGCAAGAGGCTTCTAAACCACAGCATACTCTCATTCGGCGCAATGCTTGCGTACGCGTACATGAAGGAGATAGAGTCATTCACGCTCAGGGTCCTGATAAACAGCAAGCTGTATGGGCTTGCCAAGGAGGACGTCCAGAGGCTGATCATATGGAAGAACGAATAGACAAGCAGTTGAAGATAGCATACCTTGGCAACAGCCTGCTGGACACGGGGTTCAGGATAGCCGGCATAACCGAGTCCTACGTGGCATCAAGCGGCCCGCAGGCCGAGGAGAAGCTCAAGGAGCTCTCCGAGAGGGATGACATAGGTATTATAATACTTACCTCAGGTGTGGGCAAGATGATAAGGAACAGGAGGCTCAGTGAGCTTATCTCCACCAGCATACTCCCGCTCATGGTGGAGGTGCCAGAGCTCAACGAGCAGCTCAAGGAGGAGGACACCCTCAGGAACCTGATCATGAGGGCAATAGGAATAGACATAACCAAGAACGTTTAAACGGTGTAATTGATATGGGAATCATAGAAAGAATTTCAGGGCCCCTTGTAGTGGCCGACGAGATGCTTGGAACGAAGATGTATGACGTAGTCAGGGTGGGCGACAGCGGGCTCATCGGCGAGATAATACAGCTTAGGAAGGAGAAGGCCGTGATACAGGTGTACGAGGACACCACGGGACTCAAACCCGGGGAGAAGGTGGTCTCAACAGACCTGCCCCTCTCAGTCGAGTTGGCTCCAGGCCTGCTCGGCAACATATATGACGGCATCCAGAGGCCTCTGGAGGTATTGGAATCAAAGTCTGGATCTTTCATAGGCAAGGGCCTCACTGCAGATGCGATAGGAAGGGGCAAAAAGTGGAAGTTCATCCCGGAGAAGGGCATAAAGAACGGCTCCACAGTCAAGGACGGCGAGATAATAGGCCATGTGCAGGAGACTGAATTCCTCAAGCACTACATCATGGTGCCTGTAGGCATGTCCGGGAAGATATCTGGGCTCAAGGAAGGGACATTCAAGGTGGATGACAAGATAGCCATGATAGAGGCGAAGGGCAAGAAGCATGAAATAACGATGCTCCAGAGGAGGTCTGTCAGGAGGTCCCAGCCATTCAAAAGGAAGTTCAGGGCTGCCATACCTCTCATTACTGGGCAGAGGGTAATAGACATGCTCTTCCCTATAGCAAAGGGCGGCACGGCGGCCGCCCCAGGCCCTTTCGGATCCGGAAAGACAGTCATACAGCACCAGCTTGCCAAGTGGTCTGATGCAGACATAATCGTATACGTAGGATGCGGCGAGAGGGGCAATGAGATGACCGAAGTTCTTACAGAATTCCCGGAGCTCAAGGACCCGAAGACGGGAAGGCCGCTGATAGAGCGCACGGTGCTTATAGCAAACACGAGCAACATGCCTGTGGCTGCTAGGGAAGCTAGCGTATACACCGGAATAACCATAGCCGAATACTTCAGGGATATGGGATATAGCGTCGCAATACTTGCAGACTCAACGTCCAGATGGGCTGAGGCCATGAGGGAGATATCCGCAAGGCTCGAGGAGATGCCTGGCGAGGAAGGATACCCTGCATACCTGTCCAAGAGGCTTGCAGAATACTACGAGAGGAGCGGCACGGTGGAATCCCTTGCTGGCAAGACTGGTTCAGTCACAATAGTCGGAGCAGTCTCACCTCCTGGCGGAGACCTCTCCGAGCCTGTTTCGCAAGGGACGCTCAGGGTCGTGAAGACCTTCTGGGCACTTGATGCATCCCTTGCAAATTCAAGGCACTTCCCTTCGATAAACTGGCTGACCAGCTACTCGCTGTACCTCGATGACCTGGAAGAATGGTACAACAAGACCTTCGGCGAGGAGTTCGTGAAGAACAGGAGGGAGATAATGAGGATACTTCAAAAGGAGGCGGAACTCAAGGACATCGTCCAGCTTGTCGGCGCAGAGGCCCTTCCGGATGAGGAAAGGATAGTGCTCGAGATGGGCAAGATGCTCAGGGAGGACTTTCTGAGGCAGAGCGCATTCGACGAGGCAGACGCCTATACAAGCATGAAGAAGCAGGCTGCCATGATATCCACAATGCTTCATTTCAGGAAGAGGGCGCAGGATGCCGTTAGGAGCGGCGTGCCTCTCGATGGCATCCTCTCAGTGAAGGTAAGGGAGGAGATAGCCAGGATGAAGGAGATAAAGGAATCCGAAGTCGAGAAGTCGCAGCACAGGATACAGGGCGAGATAGACTCCCAGTTCGCGGCCCTTGTAAAGCAGTATGGTGAAGGCGAGAGGATGGAGGCAGTGGCAAAAGAGTGATATTATGAAATTCGAAATAGAATACAGCACAATTGAGAACGTCGCCGGCCCG
>CAZLPL010000013.1:0-13436 GCA_964561405.1 Microcaldota archaeon | reverse complement strand
AAAAAGCACCATTGGAAGCCCACGACATTCAGTCGCGGGAGGATGTCACCTGCTATATCCGACACAAAGCTGGACTTACCTGCAGCTGAAGGGCCTGTAACTACAATTGCTCTATATGGCATGCAATAAGCTACATCTTCCTGATATATGACTCTGGTTTTTCAATAACGCCCGGATGTACGATAGGTATATATTAATTGTTGTTCAATAAGAGTCTACTTGTTTTCCCGCTAAAACTGCAGTTTGCAGGAGGGATTAATATGGCAGAGAATTTGGAAAACTTCAGCAAGTTTCTTGCTGATAACAAGGGAAAGAGGAAGTTCAAGCAGACTGTAGAGCTAGCCATAAACTTCAAGGGAATAGACTTCTCAAAGCAGGACAACAGGCTTAATCTTGAAGTCAATCTTCCTAACGGCAAGGGCAAGACAAAGAAGATAGCCATATTCTGTACTGAGAGGAGCTTCATAGAGCAGGCCAACCAGAACGGAATAGAGGTAATAGACGGCGCCCAACTCGACCAGATATCAAAGGATTCTGCAAGGCTGAATTCTCTGCTCGAATACGAGCTGATAGCACAGCCTAACTTGATGCCTGCCATAGCAAAGAACCTCGGTCAGTTCCTTGGAACCAGGAACAAGATGCCAAAGCCGCTCCTGCCAAACACGAGCATAGCAAGCATGTCCAACGAGCTCAACAAGCGTGTGCAGTTGAGGAACAGGGGAAAGAATCTGCCTACCATCCACTGCATAGTGGGCAACGAGGATATGGACGCGAGCAAGGTTTACGATAATGTTCAGGAAGTTCTAAATGCGGTCACAAGGAAGCTTGGCGTGAGCCACATAAGGTCCGCCTATGTAAAGCTCACCATGTCAAAGCCGCTGAAGGTAATGTGATAGCATGATGCTCAAAGCCCAAAAAGTAGAATTCGTAAAGAACACCATAAAGGAGGCGAAGAGCTACGCCACGGTGGGCATACTTCCTCTCAATGCAATTCCTGATTCACTGGTGCAGAAGGCAAGGAACTCGCTAAAGCCGGATGTAAGGTTCATAATGGCAAGAAAGAACCTCGCACTCAGGATAATAGAAGGGGACCCAAGGCTTGCGAAGCTGAAGGACTATGCAACAGGAAACTTTGCAATACTACTATCAAACCTGGATCCTGTGGCACTAAATAAGCTCATACTCGCTAACAGGAAGAGACTCCTGGCAAAGCCCGGGCAGGTGGCTCCATCAGAGATAGAGATACAGAGCGGAGAGACATTAATAGCCCCTGGACAGGCGGTAACGGACATGAAGGCCGCTGGAATAGACGTAAAGATAGAGAAAGGCAAGGTTGTAATATCCAAGTCCAAGGTGCTAGTGAAGAAGGGCGACAAGATAAGCGTAGCAATATCAAAGGCACTGAAGATGCTCGACATAGCTCCGTTCGAGGTAGGCACCAAGCTCTCAGTGGCAATCAATGGGGATCTTGCATTCACCGAGCGGGTGCTTGCAGTAGATGCTGCCTACGTTGCTCAAGAACTGGCTATAAGCTTCGCAGAGGCTAATGGCATTGCCACTCATATAGGCTTCGTGACGAGTTACAACATCAACGGAATGCTGACAAAGGCTTACATGTCGGCGCTCGGCCTGGGCCTTGAGGCAGAGATATACGAACCTGGAATATCCGACAAGCTTCTTGCAAAGGCCGTACGCGAAGCCCTGAGCCTAAATTCTATGGTAAAGACCGAGCAGCCAAAGGCCGAAGAGCCTACGGCATGATATGATACTGAATAAATGGTGAAACGATGGAATACATATACGCTGCACTTCTCTTAGACGCAGCAGGAAAGGAGATAAACGAAAAGAGCCTGGAAGAAGTGGTAAAGGCGGCAGGACTGTCACCTGACGAGGCGATGGCAAAGTCTGTAGCGACTTCTCTTAAGGAAGTAAACATAAAGGAAGTGATAAAGAACGCACAGAACGTCCAGGTAGCTGCTCCAGCTGCGGCACCAGCAGCAGGCGCCAAGCCAGCGAAACAGGATGCAGCCGAAGAGAAGGTAAGCGAGGAACAGGCAGCAGGCGGGCTTGCAAGCCTATTCGGCTAAATGCGGTGTTGTGTCTATGCACAACATACGTTTTTTGCCCGCTGGTATCTGCTTGAGATCCGACGAAGACAGAACCGTCATTACCTCTAGTTTAACCTAGAGGTACAAGGTCGTGTATTCGTCGGCACCCTCACGCAAGATAAAGTTTAAAAAATATATGTTATAATTATTGATATGGTGTTTTAGAATGGATGTTTATGTTGAGAAACCAAAGTGCACCGGATGCTCACACTGCTTTGACGTATGCCCTGTAGCTGTATTCGAGATGAAGGACAGGGAAAGTCCTGATGTTAATAAGGACTCTGCCCCTGAAGAGGCTAAGTGGAAGGGCCAGCACACTTCAGAGGTAACAGCGAAGTGGGCCAATGTGCAGGATGGCCACAAGCACTTTGCCGAGAAGCACGAAGGCGGAAGCGGAGGAATCTCAGTGGCACTCAATGGGCCTTCATGCATACTCTGCCAGGCATGCCTTGTAGAGTGCGAAGGGGAGTGCATAATAATACACGACGATACAGGAAACGTGTATCACTCCATATACAAGTGAAACCTTATTGTGCGCATGGCATCGGGCTATGCGCTCAGTATATCCTGAAGTCTATTACCACTTCTATCTCGCTAGGCGAGTAATTCCTGGCAACCCTCTTGTTCAAGACCCTTATCTGTCTCCCTTTTTTACTGAAATAATCCCTAATCCTCTTTATGTTGAAGTCAAATGCGTCCTCCTTCTTGCCGAATGCGTAGTAATGCACGACACACCTCTTCCTGGCGGCTACAGATACTGCGCCTAGGAAGCTGTACGAATCCTTAGGCAGTGGCATCACAATCCTGTCCGCAAAGTTCCTATGCCTTAGCACAAGCTTCTTCACGTTTCCGCATTCTGCAGTTACGTTCGCTGTGCGGTTTATCTTTATGTTCTCCACCATGGCCTTGAACGCGCTCCTGTTGAGCTCCATGGCTATTATATTGGACTTCCGGTGGGTCTTGGCCATCTCTATCGCAAAAGGCCCAACCCCTGCAAACATGATTATCACATTCTCCCCATCGCTGGACGCAGCGCTTATACGGGCCCTCTCATATGCCAGCCTTGTGGAGAAGAACGTCTTCCTCACGTCAAAATGGAATTCCGCCCCATTCTCCTTATACACCGTATCATATCTCTTCTCCCCGAGCACGTGCGAATACTTCCTTATCCTGTACACTCCGCTTACGGGGCCTCCCTTGGCCAGCACTGTCCTCACGTTCCTGTTCACTTCCATTATTGCCTTTGCCATCTTCCTGGTGGCTGCGGCACTATCCGTGCTCTCTACGATCGCTATGTTCCCTATCACGTCATATCCCCTTGCAGCTTCAGGATACTGCTTCCCAAGGCTGCCTTTGAGCAGCTCCCTATACTTAGGTTGCTGTTCTGTCTTCTCGAATCTGGCATCCACAATCTCGGCTCCAAACCTGCCGAGTGCATCCTTCCCCATCTTCGCCTCCGCAGAAATGGGAAAGTATATAAATTCGTCACTACTAAATACTCTATAATTAATAACCATTAGTTTATGCCCTGTAAGGTATTTTCTTACCTTTTCGGCATTGCCTTTCTTCACTTTGAGCCCAAGCATAAACTGATATCAATTAATAACATTAAAAAGTGATAGAGTGTATTTCATTGTAAGGGTAACCGCAAGCCAGGAGAAGATAACTGCGGATGTTCTGCAGAACAAGATCTCCAAGAACAATACTGACATATACTCAATGGTGATGCCTTATGGCATGCGCGGCTATCTTGTAATAGAGGCTGCTAACGAGATCGCGTGCAGGGACCTCATACTCAACGAGCCTCATGTAAAGGGAATGCTCTCAAAGTCCCTGGAGGAGGCTGAACTCGACAAGATGCTCGCATCCAAGCAGGCGGTACAGGAGATAAACGTTGCTGACACTATAGAGTTCTTTGCCGGGCCTTTCAAGGGCTATAAGGCAAAGGTAATAAAGGTAGACCAGGCGAAGGACGAGATAACCGTAGAGCTTATGGATGTTGCAGTCCCAATACCTGTCACTACAAAGGCCAACATGGCAAGGATAATAGAAAAAGCGAAAGAGTGATCATATGACTGAAGTAGTTGTAAACGGACTTGTAGAAGGTGGTAAGGCTACATCCGGCCCACCCTTCGGGCCTGTACTTGGCCCCCTCGGAGTTAACACCGCAAGTATAGTGGCTGAGATAAACTCCAAGACGAAGTCCTTCGAAGGCATAAAAGTGCCTGTCAAGGTTGTCGTGAACAAGGAGACAAAGGAATTCAAGGTTGAGGTAGGCAGTCCCACAACGAGTGCACTTATACTCAAGGAGTTGCACCTGCAGAAGGGCGCGAAGACCAAGGAAGAGGTGGTAGGGGACATAACCCTTGACGTAGTCAAGAAGATCGCGCAGGCGAAGGAGGCCTCAATGTATGGGAATAGTCTCACTTCACGCGTAAAGCAGGTAATAGGGACGTGCAAGTCAATGAACATAACTGTAGAGGGCATCAATGCAAAGGATATGCTCGCAAAGATATCCAGCGGGGAAGTCAAGATATAACGCCGCAGCGCTTCACAGCATCCGATGCACCTGATACGGTGCACCTGGTGGCGTTGCGTTATCCCAAATCAGTGTTCCAATGACCAGCTTCAAGGAGTACGTGTCAAATTACCGCGATTCCGTATACTCCAAGATAATGGAGTACCTGCCCCTCAAGGAGCCTCAGGCTCATTACAGGATGGTAAGGGACTACAGCGAGCGCATGGGAAGTTACCGCCGCGCAGGTTTCATACTCCTTACCGGAGAGATGTTCGGCGAGAAGCCAGAGAACCTTTTCCTTCCGGCCGCAGCCATGCAGATGTCTGAAGACTGGATCCTCATACACGATGACATAGAGGACAATTCCGAGTCCAGGCGCGGCAAGCCAGCACTGCACAAGATACACGGCAACGAGCTGGCCATAAATGCCGGTGATGCCGTCCATATCTCCATGTGGAAGGCCCTGAAGGATTATATGGTCGGAGCAGCAGGGCAGCGTGGTTCACGTCTCTTCGACACATTCTATGACATGTTGGGGAGGACTGTTGAAGGGCAGTATCTAGAAACCAATTTCATACTCAATTCCAAAAGCCTTTCGAAAGCTTCAGAGAAACTATACCTTGACATAGTGTCCAGCAAGACCTGTTACTATACTGTCTATGGGCCTATGCAGCTTGGTGCCATAGCTGCAGGCGCACCTGATGCCAAACTGCATGCACTCAGGGAGATAGGATATCCTGCCGGCGTGGCATTCCAGATAATAGACGATGTGCTGGACATGACTGCCGATGAGAAAGTCTTCGGGAAGCAGAGGTACGGCGATCTCCACGAAGGCAAGCTGACCTTGATAATGCTCCATGCATACGAAAGTTCAAGCGACTCGGAAAAGAAGGAGATAGACCGGATCTTCAGTAAGCAGAGGCAGCAGAAGACTCCTGAAGAGATATCATTCCTAGCAGGCATAGCTGAGAAGTATGGCAGCGTAGAATATGCAAAGGGAAGGGCCAAGATGTATGCTGATAAGGCCAAAGAGGCTGTCAAACAATTTAGCGGCGAGATACCTAGCAATAGCTACCGGGATATATTGCTCTCCTCAATAGAGGAGATGTATCGCAGAGAAAAATAAGTGCCAAACAGCAATATGCGTTCCCGCCTGTTAGGGCAGTATTTCATATCGTGAGCGGTCTTAACTGCCGAGTTCGGAATGGGTTCGGGTGTTTCCCCGCTCCTATGGCCGTTTGACGCACATATTATTGCAGCATACATTTAAATAGCTTGCTGGAGGAAAGGGGCGATCCTCCAAAATCTGCATAACTACTCATTTGACAGAGGTTATGGACTCTACTGTCTTCTCGAATTTCTCCACAGATCTTATAACCTCCTTTAGCTTGGGATTTATGTTATATCCGAGGTCATATCCGCGTTCGGTCCTTATGTGGGTTGGCTGGAGAACGTTGAGGTTCATTGAGAGATTCCTCAGCGTTATTATAAGCGTCTTCCTGGTAAATTTCTTGCCAAGTATTGTATAAAGTTCCCTTGTGGTCCTTGGGGATTTAATCATGAGCAGTTTAAGCACAGCATAGTTTGGTTTGCTAAGTATCCTCCTTACGAGCCATATCTCGTCGTTGTCCTTTTCAGCCTTGGCCATAAGTCCACCACGTAATGCTTATACATTAACTTTTATAAACATATCTCAGGTTTTATGCCCATACCTGCGTATGTATCTGATGCCACGCCTATGTATCCTACCTTCGCGAAATTTAGGGCTTCCGGACAAAGCCACTTGGCATATCCTCCGTAAACTATATTAATTCTTATACTATAATATAAGATATTATACTTAAGTAAAATAGTTACCAGGGGTATTTCCAATGACGATAAAACTGCAAGACCGCCTATCAATAGCCGCCACCATGGCCAGGACCTTGTGGTCAGACCGCGGCCTGGATGCATATCTGCTCAAGCAGCTTCCATATTACGATAGCGACCAATACAAAGCCCCATCCAACGGATTGCACATTGATAAACGCCTGGAATCATATCTGTCAGTTGCCCTGGAAGCAAACCTTAGCATACTCGTATGCAGCCCTATCCCGCACTTAAGGTCAGCCCTTCTTGACATCATTGTGTCTACGATACCGCAAGGCTGCGCCACTGCCATCGTGTCAAAAGATTTGGGGTCGGTGCACTCCGGCGGCATCTCATTTTGTTCCAGATATGTCTATGGCCGCTCAGCACAGCTCATCAGGCCGTGCATAGACAAGGCGCTCCAATCACATCCCGACTGGCTTGTGGTCGACGAAATAACTGCCCCAGGGTCTGCATCCGTGTTTAGTGCCCTGTCTTTCGGATCGTCGTACATATCCGCTTTGCGCTTTGACACTGGCGGCGCCCCATTGATAGCAAAACTTTCCTCCCAGCTACTTCACAAAGATCCTGCGAGAATAAGCTCCATAGACGTCTCAGTAACTGCACGTAGCTATGGGGAAATAAAGATACACGAATACTCCTGGCTGAGCCGCGGGGAGATAGGCGAAGGAATTGAGCTGGCTGGAAGGGACATGTTCCAGTCCAGGGAGATATGCTCCATACCTTCAGGCTGTCTACAGGCATCCAAGGCAATGGCCAAATACGCGTGGATATACGGCATGCCTGACATATGGGATGCGGGGAAAATTTCCAATGCCCCAAAATTACCCGTTTAGCCCTGCGTGATGCAATGACCCTGCTCAACCTATCCCTGCTGACATCAATGCCCGATTATCTTGATGCAGAATCACTTCTACATTCTATGGCAAACTCCCCGTTTGTGCTGCACCACGACCTGAGTTCGGGAGTCACTGGAATTGCCTGTGAAGGCCAGTCGCTGTATAAAACGCTTTCTGGCATGGGCATAACCTCAAGGCAGGAAGCTGGATGCATTCGTTTCAGCAGCAGCATCACCTGTTTCCAGGTAATGGCAAGGGAAGATACCAACAGGAACAGGCACGATGACGGGGACATGCGCCGTCCCGGCATATATGACCTCTTCAACAACGGTCCTGAGGTCATCTCGTTCTTCTTCCCAGCGGATCCTATGCGCTCCATGCAAATCAAGGCGGAAATCGAGAGGAGGATAAGCGGCATAAGTGTCAGATCAACTACCGAGGCAGCCGCTTCGGGCCTGCCATCCACGCATGGCAGTGTGCATGCGGATCTCTATTACGGCTCTGATAGGAAGAAGCTCCTGTTTTCCATGCTTGATAGCGTAAACCAGTCAATACTGTCCAGGCACTCATCTTACCGCGTGTGCATCGCCGTTGAAAATACCTATGATTCTGCAGGTGTATGTGCATATATACGATCCAATTCTGTCGTACTTACTGAAAGCATAGTTAACAGTCCAGATTTAACTTCCCTCTACCTCTACCTCTCCCAGTGCGAAGGGATACCAATGCCGCACAGCTTCGCCTCAAAACTGCTGTGGCTGTCCAATCGAATCCGGAGATCCAAGTCCATAGCCTCAATAGTGCCGCTAATAAATGGCAACATACGCATAGGTAAGCCAGCAGGCCCCAATGCACATAACACTGTCCAGATCGGGGTTGAGCGCAGCACGTTCAACCTTGGCACCATGATAAGCGGCGTGCCTGGCACAGGCAAGACCCTCTCAGCAAAAAGCATAACTTCGCAAATCTATGCATCAGGGGGAGTACGCACCATGGTAATATCCCCTACCTCAGAATGGAACGGATTCTGCGAAGACAGGGGAATGCGCACCATAGACCTCTCAAATCCCTCCGTAAGATTTAACCTCTTCAGATGCGAATCGCGCCATGCACACGCTTTCTACGAGGATTTGTCAACACTCATAGCATCAGCATCAAATGCCGGCCCGTATCAGAACTCCCTGGAAAAATGCCTTCTTTCGGCATTTACCAAGGTGTATTCAAGGTCGTGCGACCCGGATCCTGTAGATGTATACACTGAGATTGAAGACGCCGTTGCTGAGCAGCATGCAACAAAGACCGCAATGTCCCTCAAATACACCAAGCATGGGGAAAACATACGTTCCTCTCTGGAAAACATGCGGCATCTGCTCATGAAACCCCAGTTTGCATACGCCGGTGGGATCAGCATGCGCTCATGCATACGCGATGGTGTCGTATTCGACCTTTCAGGCATAAGCAACAGCATGAAGCCCATTCTTTATGCATTCCTCCTTAATCAGGCCTACAGCATGGCCGGCGACTTCGATGTTTACGGGGACAATGAACTTAGGATGCTGCTGTGTGTAGAGGAGGCGCATCTCATATTCGGAGACGATGAGGACACTGCGGCAACTTCAGACCTCCGGCAGAGGATACAGGACTTCAGGAAGAAGGGTATAGGGCTGATGCTGATAACCCACAATGCCACTGACATAAGCCAGTCAATCCGCCAGCTCTGCCAGCTTAAGCTTTACTTCAGGCAGAGCCCTGATGCCGCAAAGCATGCAGCTAATGACCTTCCATTCGGCGAAGCGGAGAAGGATGACGTTATCGGGATGCTGAAGACTCTCCCACAGGGAACCTGCGCCGCAAATTACATTGAGGTATCTGATTCCGGCAAATCTCCTGCAGACCCAATCTTCCTAAAGATCCCGGAATTTTATCATAGTGCCCCGAAAACAGCGGCCCGCGCTAGAAAATTTCCCGCTCCAGATACAATTGTAAGGCTTGAAGGTGCCTTACCTGACAAGGCGCCCAGAGTGGAGGTACGTTACCTCGGCGAGAAGGTGCATGGCGACAATGCCCGAAAGGAAATATCCATCCCAGGCCTGCTTAAGGGCAAAACGTACAAGTTGTTTTTGCTGGGAGATAAAAAGAAGGACATGCGGGAGTTCGCCATAACTGGCGGAATAGAGAATTCCATAGCACTGACTCAAGGCCCTGCTGAAACAGCTAAACCAGCCTCTTCTGCCTAAGGTATGTCTTAAGCAGGGTGCTGTTCTGTATCCAGGTTGGGATTTCTATATCCATTACTGACTTGACGAGGTCGAAAAGCTGGTCCATGCCCTCAAGGATTGCGGGCTCTCCCTTAAGAGCCTGGCGCACATGCTCCCTCACATTCCACACTCCCACAGGCATAATGTAACCGCTGTGTGCCTCTCTGAGTATCACTACCTTCGCCTGTCTTTTAACCTTATCGAGCAGCTCTGCAGAAGCAAGCCTTGCGGCATAATAACATCCACCTATTTCTGCGTAAGTCTTCCTCCCTGAGAATCCTTCATAAGAGGAAAAGATGTCAATGCTTTTCTTGCTCTCGTTCCATGTCGTGTTTGGATACCATGCCTCCACAAGCTCATACTCCCAGGATCCTGGTATCATTATGACCAGCCACCTGTTGTCTAGGGCGACTGTCCCGTAGACCCGTATGCTGTCTATGGGTTCATAGCTTTTCACAGTGCCGAGCCTGTGCTTTCCCAGGGTATCGTCAACTGCTGTTATGCTCCATCTTGTAGGCACAAACTTCCTGTTCTTCCCGACGCCAAGCACGCCTGCCGATAGGGATTTCTGTATCTTTGACACGAACACACCTTTCTGGTAAAGCTCCACTATCGCATTTTTTGCTGTCATTGCAGTATCGAAATAAGCGCTCTCCACCTGCGGGTTGGCCCTGCTGTTCTCTATGCTCATGCTCTCCATCGTGGCGCTCGGTCCGTAAGGCTGGCTATTCTCGTCAAAGCTCATCTTCAGCACAGGCTTGTGCTTCAGTATCTCCTGTACTGTGCTGCACCTGTCTGCCAATGCCAGTTCCGCTACCATCTCTTCTACCTTCCCGTTATCCGCATTGCTCACCTTGGTGCGGTACATGCCCCTCACCAGGTTAGCTCTGAACTTCACTATGTCTTCGATTGACTTACCCACCCACATCTCCGGAGATCCCATTATGGTGGTATCGCCTAGTTCGGGAGGCACCATCGGGCCTATGTTCACGTTAGGATATCCGAACCTCCCCACGAATATGTCTGGCGGGGATGATCCGTATACTTCCTTTCCAATCATCTTCTCTATGGTCTGGAATTTGTAGTAGTACTTCAGGAACCTCGGGTCCTTCATGTTGGCATATACTGCCCTTGAGCGTACAACTTCCGTGTAGTCGTGCATGATAGCCTATTATATAGCTGGGAACAGTGATTTATTAGCATGGCGATGTACAGCGCAAATGGGTATAAACCTGTGGAAAAGGATGGCATAACTGCCATAATAATACACGGAAGTAAAGTCCTACTTCTCAAGAGAAGGAATATACCTTTCCTGATCAACAGGGGCATATGGGCCTTCCTTTCCGGCTCGTTGGATCGCGGCGAAGGCCGCCTTGAGGCAGCGTACCGCGAGATAGAGGAAGAGGCGGGTATAGCCTCCAGAGACCTAATGCTCCTGTTTGAGACAGAAGAAACCCTGAAGGACGAGCGGAAGAATATATCATGGTCCAATGGCGTTTTCGTCTTTCGCTCAAGAACCGGATCGGTAAGGCTGGACCTTGAAAATAGTGCATACCGTTGGGCACCCATAGGCGATATAGCGGACCATAAGGACTACACCAACGTTTTTATTAATGAATCCCATATCGTTAATAGGCTCAGGGTATTCTTAAATGGCAGAAATGTGGCTGAGGGCAAGGCTGGACAGCGTATTCAAGGCTTCAGGAGACCTTGACTGCATACTCATAGCTAATACCGGCCAGCAGGATCCAAACTTCACGTACATGGCAGACTTCAGCAGCGGCCTTTTTGAGAGCAGCATACTCCTTCTAGAAAGGAAAAAGGCAACATTATTCACGTACCGCTTGGAGTATGAGACTGCTCTTAGGCAGGCCCAGAAAGGGATGTCTGTGGTAAACCTCAACAGCAAGGCGAAGTTCGAGGAACTTAAGAAAAAGGTATCAGGCCGCAAGATGGGCGCTAACCTCGGATTCCTTCCATACCTAACTTATATTAACATAAAGAAGAAGCTCAAGCCTAAGCGCGTAGTTGACGTGTCCAAGGCCTTCGAAAAGGCAAGGGAGATAAAGTCCAAGCCAGAGATAGACCGTATAAGGAAGGCTGCAAGGATAACAAAGGAAGCCATTTCGGAATCCCATAAACATCTAAAAGAAGGAATGACTGAGAAGGAGCTGGCTGCCATATTCGAGTTCCACGCACTCAAGCTGGGCTGCGACGGGCTCTCATTCAGCACCATAGTCTGCTTCGGCGCCAACGCCGCCTTGCCACACCACAGCCCAGACAACACTAAGCTAAAGAAAGGGGATTTCGTGCTTATGGACGTGGGTGTCAAGGTCAGGAACTACTGCTCTGACATAACGCGCACAATAATCTTTGGAAGGGACAGCAGGTACGCGGAGAAGATGAGGGTATTGGAAACTGTCCTGTCAGCTCAGAAGAATGCGATAGCTGCCATAAAGAAAGGCGCGTCGGGATCGAGCATACACTCCATAGCCCAGTCCTACATAGACACTGCCTATGGCGGTAAGTACAAGGGAACATTTATACATGCTTTGGGCCATTCAATAGGCATAGATGTCCACGACGGCTCAAGGGGATTCCTCAGCCCAAGATCCAATCTGAAACTTCAGTCCGGGATGATAACCTCCGTAGAGCCCGGGATTTACATACCTAGCTTTGGAGGCGCAAGGGTAGAGGATGACATCCTCGTCACTGACAAAGGCGCAATAATACTTTAAGGGGAGTTCTGCTAGTCTGGTTAGGCTTCCACCTTCGGGAGGTGGTGACCCGTGTTCAAATCACGGACTCCCCGTATTTATTTTGGGGTTATATATAATTTTGAAAATGTCACCCAATAACCCTAGAGAATGAAATCCAAAAGACAAAAGAATTAGTCTAACCTGATAAACTCACATAAGCTTCGCTATTAGAACAAGTAGCACCACTATTTCCAGTTGACATAGTAATGTGATAAGTGCCAGATGGAAGATACTCACTTTGGCTATTGCTTAAACAGTATATTGGATTGCTATTGCTGTTATTAGCGTTCTTATTATACGAAAATCCATCATTATTTGTTACATTAAAGGTAATTGCTACCAGTTGTCCCGTGCTGTAAGCGACGTTCAGATACCCACCAGACCACGTGCATGATCCACTGGTAGTCGAATCCGGCGAACTTTCAGTTAATTCAAAACTACCACACGATCCAGCGCCAGAAGACTGAATCGTAGTTGTTGGGTCAGAAGTGTAGCCACTATCCTGATAGCAGTCGCCATTCGTAGCCAGATAATAGCCACTTGGACAGGATAAGCACTCTCCATTATAACCTGAGGAGCTACCAGTACAGTAGTTTCCAGAGTTACCACATTCAGCGTGACATAATCCATCGTTTCCTAGAACATAACATGATTGGCAAGAATCACACTGGTTGTTATAGCAAGAACTTCCCGAATTACAGTAATAGTCACTGCCACACCCAGCCTGACAGGTATTATTTGCCGTTACCACGTAGCCAGGGCTACAATAGTTAAATCCATCACTAGCACCAGAGGTGTAGCCTACTTCATCACAATAAGCACCAGTGGCACCAGTGCATATTGGTGCAGATAAGCATCCAGACATAGTACATGTCAAATTATAGTACCATCCATCAACTGTACCGTTAAAGTATGGTGTAGTTGTCAGTACATGTGTGGTATCTATAGATAATTGCGGTAAAGAAGTCAGGTCTCTATCGCATTTCAGAAAGGAATTATGTAAGTTCGACAGAAGATACAACAATTGGAGAAAGCAGGAAATCCTCGGATGGAAAACTCCAAATTCCATTTATAATGACGAAAGG
>CAZLPL010000012.1:0-13624 GCA_964561405.1 Microcaldota archaeon | reverse complement strand
GCATTTGCGGTTGTATGCACATATATTCAATTTATGAGCAGAACCAGTAATTTCTGAGCAGCTGAGGTTCGGTTCTATCTTCAACTCATACATTGCACTTATCAGGACTGTGATATTGTATGCTATCAGCTTGCACAACAGCTTATTTGCGTTAATGCTAAGACTAGGTGTATGTCCAACAATAATTAAAAAGAATTAAAAAAAGGTAAAAAAAAGAAAACTGGAAAAGAATGATGGAAAGAAGGTTTTACCTTCTCCTCTTTCTTGCCATTCTTCCTTTCCTGTTCATCTTTGTCCTTGCAACGTACCCATTCTTGTCTATGAAGTAAAGGAAACCTTCCTGCCTCTGTACCTTCTCGCTGGTAACCTTTGCCTTCCTACCCCTAGGATTGTTCTTCATAGGAGTCTTCCAGACATATCCATCCTTACCTAAGAAGTAAAGATAGCCATCTTCCCTTTTCACTTTCTCTTCGCCAACTCTTTCGGCCATTTTATCACGATATTATTACGACGCATATGTTTTTATATTCATCGTCGGCTCTCCGAGAGTAAAATATATACGAAGGAGGTATGCATCGTTTTAAATGTTTATAAGGCAAAGACTTATTGTTGGTGTTATGATAGAGATAAAACTTTTCAAGGACTATGACCTCAGCGGGTACACTCTTATCGATGCGTTTCCTGGGATAGGGCTTGTCGGCCCCATGGCTGGAAGCTACATGATCGAGAAGCTCAAGATGGAGCAGATAGGATACATAGACAGCGACACCTTCCCACCGATAGCGGCAATACACGGAGGCGTCCCGATGTTCCCTGCAAGGCTCTACGTGGACAAGGGCTACAAGATAGTAGTCGCCATATCGGAGTTTGTAATACCGGCATCCTCAGTATACCTACTGGCAAGGGAACTTCTCGCATTTGTTAGAAAGAGCAACATATCAAGAGTAATATCCATAAGCGGCATGCCTGCAGCAAAGCCATCGAGCGAGGTGTTTGTAACGTCCCCAGACCCCAACGTCATCAAGAAAGCTGCGAAACAGGGTCTTAAGGCCATAGACGCAGGCGTCGTGGCGGGAGTGGGGGCGGTGCTTATGACCAACGCTTACCAGTACAAGGTCAGCTCGATGAACATACTTGTGGAGGTGAATCCGCAGATAATGGACCCGAAGTATGCTGAGCTTGCGATCACAGGCCTCAATAAGATAATAGACATAGAAGTTGACCTCAAGGACCTTGACGCTGAGGCAAAGGCAGTTGAAGCCAAGATAAGGGACATGCTCAAGAAGATGAAGGAAAGCCCGGAGCACTACAATAACGCCGCAGAGGCAACAGGGACCGGGCCATCCATGTATGCATAACTCCAGCGAGCGTGGAGCTGACATGCCAGATAGCCGCAGTTTTGTGCGGACCATGTCCCTAGCTTGTTGGAACAGCTATAATGGCTTAAATAGATTACATATCCCATATTACCTACATGCAGGGGTGGCAGAGCCTGGTCTGGCATTCAGCCACGGAAAAACGCGCAGGACTTAAGATCCTGTGGCTTAGCGCCTTCGTGAGTTCAAATCTCACCCCCTGCACACCATATCCAACTCCAAACTATACCCAAAAGCGTGTTGCAACATTGCCGTATTTTATGCGCAGATTTAAATAGAACATTCGCAGTTCATACATTATCGTTCTTAACGACCTAGCGACCCTGAATGCATGTAAACAAAGAGTTGTCTAATTCTAATAGCTACACGAAATGGATGATTGCATCCCTTCCGGCCAGCATAGCTTATGCACCGCTGTCCACACTGGTGCCGCTCCTCATACTGAACCTGGGGGGCAATGCGCTGAACGTTGCATTCGCTGTCACCAGCTTCAATGCGGTTGCAATGGTAACCACATTCATATGGAGTAAGCTTGCAGACACAAGCGGGAAGAGAAAGCCGTTCATACTTCTGTCTTATGCAGGAATAACCGCCCTCCTCTTCCTAATGTACTTTGCCAGAAGCATCATAGATGTGGCCAACATATATGCCGCAATAGCGCTTTTCCAGTCGGCAAACATCACGCCTTACAACCTCCTCGTAATGGAGACTGAGAAGAAGGAGAACTGGTCGAAGAGCTTCTCCAGGTTGCAGGCCATAGTCAATTTCGGCATGATAATCGGGCTTGTGATAGGATCCTTCATGGCGCAGGCATCTGGGCTCAGGCTTCTCGTGCTTATATTCGCACTGGCGTCCCTGGTCTCCACCGGATTCGCAGCAAAGTACGTGATAGAGCCAAAAATGTCAGTTGCCAAGAAGGAATCAGTGGCAAAACAGCTTAACAACATGATATTCGCAGTGTTTTCATATCCGCTGCGCACGGTGAGGCTTCCGCAAAAGCTGCATATACCAAGATTCGGCATTTTGAGCTTATCGAAGCTGAAGACCCCATTTGCGTTGATGTGCATATCATGGCTCTTTTTCAACGTGGGCATGAGCATGTTCAACACAATTTACCCCGCATCGCTCTACATACACGGGCTGAGCGAATCGATGGTATTCGTTGTGATACTGATAGGCATGATAGTGGAAACTCTTCTGTTCTATTATGCCCTCAAGATCATAAGGAGCAACAGGCTGTTTGAAGTTACAGAGAGCATGATAACAGTCAGGGCGATATCATATGTGTTCGTAGGCCTCAGCTTCTTTGTAGGCGGCCTGGTATTCTTCATTGCCAACGTGGCGGCTTACACTGCAGTGGCAGGCCTTTCGTATCCGTTGTATTATACGGCATCGTACACGCTGCTTTTCATGATGATAGGCGAGGAAAACAGGGGGAGCTCCATGGGCATCTATAATGGAATAGGATTGACAGGGTATTTCGTGGGGTCGTTCCTTAGCGGCATAATAGTGCTATCCGGATTCACAGTGCTTTACATAACCAGTGGCATATTTGTGCTTGCAAGCGTTTTCACCCTGAGGACTGCTAAAAACTCCGCTAAGGTTGAAGAAGTGAAAGTACCGCTAAATGCTGAAGGAAGCATAAATGCTACGCCGTAGAAATAAGCAGGAACGTTCAGTACATTTCCTTGAGTCTTTTTATCCGCTCTGTTATGGGAGGATGCGTTGAGAACAGGTTGGTAAAGGACTCCTTTTTGAGGGGGTTGGAGAAGTACAATGGGGCAGTCATATCATTCGCATGCGCCACTGGAGGCGCGTTGGGCTTTGAGTCGTATGCTTGTATCTTCTGCAGCGCGCTTGCCAATGAAGCAGGGCTTCGGGTTATCCGTGCGCCGTTTGCATCTGCCATGTACTCCCTTCTCCTGGATATGGCAAGGCGTACGAGGAGCGCTATTATTGGGGCTACGACGCTCATCACAAGAGCGACTATGAGTATTATTCCGTTGCCGTTTCGCCTGCCTCCGGCGCCGAACCAGAACATGGTCCTTATGAATACGGCGAGCAGGCCTATCACCCCTGCAAACACAACAGCAAGCATCATGAACTGTATGTCATTATCGTATATGTGGGATATCTCATGGGCTATCACGCCCTGCAGCTCGTTCTTGTCCATCATTGACAGGAGACCTGACGTAACTGCGACTGAAGCATGCTTGCGGTCCCTTCCTGTTGCAAATGCATTTGGATTTGGGTCATTTATCACGTAAACCTCGGGCATTGGTATCTGGGAGGCACTTGATAGGCCTTCAACTGCACTGAACAGGGAGGGATAGTCCTTCTTTGAGGCCTTTTTTGCGTGCGAGATGGCAAGCACCACCTTTGAGCCCTGGAGGTATGAGAACAGTGCATACCCGATTATCACGATTCCGCCTATGACCATAGCGAATGGTCCGCCGCCAAGATATTCCACAAACAGGTATATGAACACAAAGAATATCAGAGAGAACAGCGCCATAAGCATGACAGACCTAAGCCTATTGCGCGAGATTTCGTCGAAAAAGCTTGTCATTGGTCATTACCGGTTGGTTTATTTTTGCTTCGCGGCGCTGCCCTTCTTCGCCTGTGGCTTCTTTGGATACTGTCCAGGCTGCTGGGCGCTGTCGCTGAAATCGACCTTTATTGCTGCGCGTTCCTCTTCAGGGGCCTGGAAGAAGTCTGTCCTCTGGAAATTGAACATCCCCGCAAACAGGTTGCCTGGGAATTGCTGTATTGCGTTGTTATAATCGAGGACATAGTCGTTGTAGGAAGTCCTTACGAAGGCTATCTTATCCTCAGTGTCCTCCAGGGAGGACTGCAACTGCTTGAAATTATCTGAGGCCTTTAGTTCGGGATAGTTTTCTGCCACTGCGAATATGGATTTAAGGGCTTGGGAGATTTTGTTGTTTGCAGTTGCCTTATCCTGCACAGATCCTGAAACTATTGAGCTCCTGAGCTGCGTGACGGTAGTGAGAACGCTCTTCTCGAAATCCCTGTATCCCTTGACAGTGTTTACTAGGTTAGGTATGAGGTCGTATCTTCTCTTGAGCTGCACATCAATCTGCGCCCATGCGTCCTGAACACGGTTTCGCTTGGATATGAAACCGTTGTACATCACTATCACTCCAAGTACGAATGCTGCGAGGAGCACTATGACCGCAATGGCTATATCCGTTAGTAGACCCATTGATATTACCATGATTTATATTGACGCAAATACTTAAAAACATATATTTGGATTAACTGATGTATGCCTCTGTAGCTCAGTAGTAGAGCGCGTCCTTGGTAAGGACGAGGTCGCGAGTGCAATCCTCGCCGGAGGCTTTTGGCTGGGACAGCCAACCAATGCTTATAAGCTTTTTACGGCATTCACTGATTACTTTGATCCGGCGGCAAGTAGATGAAGTGGATCAAGGAAGATGATTCGTGATTAAAGGTCGATGTGATGATACTTGCCGCATGTTTGCAAATTTACAATACGCCGGAGATGAAGCCAACTGTGAAAGGCCGAATGCAGTGATACTACAGGGAAGGGCTGCACTTCAGTACGTGCCTGATGCCGCAGCCGATGGGGATTTCGCGGCAGCGTCCTCGAAGCCATCCGGCTCATCAGCATACATGGAAACATTCTGCTGAGGCCGTATGACGAATTTTGCCGACCTTGTGAACATGCTGAATCCAGCGTATATTAAAATTAGGCCTATTATCCACGAACCAATAAGCAATAGGATTATGCCAAGGGCGAATGCTAGAAATGCGCCGTTGCCATTGTTCTTGAATCCACTGAAATTATTGATGCCGCTGAACGGGTTCTGGGATAGCTGGGCTGCCATATGAGTATATACTAACACATGATTTTTAAACCTGGGAGGAGCTAATATAGAAGGATCAATATGGTATTTACAAGCGACCTGAGCACATCGGATTTCTGGATGCTCCTGGACAGGGGATACATGCCCGTAGGGCTGGTGGTTGGCAACTCGGTTTACAGCATGGGAGTAACCGGAGGAATTGGGAGCGCAATGAAGGGCATGACCAAAGGGGAGGTCCCGCAGATAACGGAGCTGCTTTACAATGCGAGGGAGCTTGCGCTTGGAAGAATGAAGGAAGAGGCGGAGAAGTTGGGAGCAGATGGTGTCGTGGAGGTCAAGCTCAATGTCATACCCATGGGCAGCTGGATGGAGATAACTGCCATAGGCACTGCGATAAAGTACGTGGGAGGTAAGAGCACCTCTGGAAGCAAGCCCACCGTAGTACTCCCCGTTGACAAGTAGATTAGATGCCGATAAGCCAACCAGAGCGCGAGAGACTTAGGGCCCATACATTCAGCGAAGACAAGAAGAGCGAGTTTGGAGGCACGCACAAGATAGCTCCGGAGATATCTGAAAAGAATATTATATGGTCATCCTTGGGTCTGCTCGCATCGAGGCCTTTGCCGTTGGTATTGAATATACCAGGAAGCATGGCATTTGCGGTTTATGTGTTTGTTGCATTTAGCACGTCATCCGTTGCTGCGTTCATTTTTTATGCGTCGGCATTCCTTGCGTTTGGAATACTTATCGCTGCGCCATTGTCTTCGGCCGCAAAGGCAAGGCTCTCGGATATGGACGCCCCTAGGGTAGTAGATTCCATGATAATGTCGCTAGCCTATGCCGAGCCGCTTGTTGCGGCCTCATACGTGACCCTTATAGCACTGGCGTTTAGGAATGCTGCAGGCTTCACGTTGCTTGCGGCCATAACATTCGTCGTGCTTCTGGTAGTAGCATTCCTGCTGCATATAGCAAATCTGGATTCATCAATTTCGGTGCAGATGGCAGGCGGAAGGAAGTATGGGAGGAGCACTGCTATGAACAACAGCTGGATGTTCCTAAACGGCCAGTCGATGACGATGCTTGCTGCCAACATCGTGTCATATCTTCCGCTAATAGCCCTTGTGCCATTGGACGCATTTTTCAGCACCACAGCCCTGATGCCATACCTTGCAGTGCTTACGTTCATATTCGCAGACATATGTGCGTCGTGGTGGCAGGCAGGTACGTCTGTGGCTTATGGAATTGTGGCAAGGAAGACCAAGCCCATGAAGTATTCAAGGCTCTAGAGCATATCATACTTGCTGCATGGTGGCTGATGCGTGGAGTTGCCCGATAAATACTCAGGGCTTCGGACCTGGGAAGCGACCTATGCCAGCCTCATCGAGTGTGCAGTTCAGCCATTTGTCGTCTACATCTGCGCCGCAGCGCTTGTAGAAACCTATTGCCTTTTCATTCCATGAAAGGACCTGCCATCTCATCCTCTTGCACCCTTCAGACTTGGCAAGCTCCACGACGCGGTTCATGAGCATGTATCCAACCTTCTTCCCCCTGTAATCAGGAGCGACATAGATATCCTCCAGATACAGGCTCTTCCCGACCCATGAGAAGTACGCGAAGAAATAAAGCGCATAGCCTACGATCCTGCCGCCGTCTTCTGCTACAAAGAACCCGAAGAGGTCCTTATCAAGCCTCATGAGCTGGGGGGTATTCCTGACTGCGTCTGGGGACTTCTCGAATGATGCCAGCTCCTTTATCAGGCCCATCAAAGCGTCGAAATCGTTCTCGGTCCCCTTTCGGATAGAGATCGTCATGTTCAAAGCGCCTGCAGTAAGAGTTGCAGGAAAGGCATATATATCAGGAGTGGACAAAGGCATTGAAGTTGATGTGATGCCGTTTCAATGGATACATACAGCAGGGAATTCAGGCATAATGTGCGCCTGGCGTTAGTCTACGCAGCTAATTTTCTAGTGGGCGGAATATTTCAACATCATGAGTTGTGCTAATTGGTGAAAATATGGTAGGAGGAATGCATATACGGTGGCAAGACAGTTGCAGAGACGCGAATAGCAGAGCTCGCTGAGCTCGTTAGGGAGAGATCCGGAGCAAGAGTGTATAGGGTTACCGAACCTGGAAGGCTTGGCAACGACGTACTGGATGCCCTTGTTCAGATATCCGTACGCGGATTCGGCAGCGAGATGGATCCGGATGATGTGAAGGGCCATGTGCAGGGGACGGACATGCTGCATCTCATGACAGACCATACTGGACTGATAGGATTCGCGGCATATACCATTACAGTTACTACAACATTTGGAGGTAAGTCAAGGATACTGTACCTTGGAGGCACGGTATTGGACGCGAACAAACAGGGTAAGGGATTCTTCTCCCTATCTGCGCGCAGCGCACTTGAGGAGGCAGTGCCTTATGCGATGGTGCTGAGAACACAGAACCCTGCAATGATGGCTGCAGTGCGCAACGTTGTCGTAAAAGGCGACCTTGGAAGAGTATTTCCAGAACTGGACGTGGAACCTGCACATGAGGCAGTGATGGCGGGGGCAGCTATCGCAGAGATGCTTGGACAGAAGGATTACGATCCCCAGACCATGGTGGGCAGGGGTACTTACGGGAAGGCCATAAACGGAATAGACCGCCTTGATTCAGTGGACTCTAGGACGAGGGAGATATTTTTGAGGCTCGGCCTTGACAGGAATAGGGGCGATTCGGTAATGGTCGTGGCTATGCTAAAAAATACCGGCTCTGGGAGATGGCACGCATGAAGGCTGTGAATGCCTGACAGTTCTTAGCGGCACAAAGCCAGGGTCAGCTTGTTGCATATGAAAGTATCGACTTTACCCTCTCCGGCCCTAGCGCAGCTACCAGCTTGCCCAGCCTTGGCCCTTTTTCCTTCCCTATCAAGGCAGTGTACAATGCAGCGAAAAGAGCGTTGGGGTCGAGATTTGTGTCGCTTGCCGTCTGATATACAAGATTATGAATATCCAGGTCCGTCATCTCCGGCTTGAGCTTTGATGCGAAGGACCTTACCTCGGCTATGCACATCTTCACCTTTGTCTGCTTTATGGTGAAATTGTATCGCTCAGGAGCGTATCCCTTTGCCAGCCACTCCGAGATGTATGTCGAGAGGTACTTTACACCTTCGGGATCCTTCACGATCTCTGCGACCTTCCCCCAGTCGCGGTATATCTGGTAGTTGAGCAGGATGTCTACGAAGGAGGATTTCCACGGGAGCTTTTTCACAGCCACCCTGAATGCTGCCATCCTCTTTTCATCGGCCCTGGACTCTGGCTCGGATAGCCTGCTGGTCTTCTCGACAGTCTCGTATAGCAGTATGAGCTTGTCTCCAGTCGGATCTATGTCCTTGTTGCTCTGCACATCCGGCTCTATGAGGGCATACTTGAGCAGCTCCGGAGGTATGAGCTTGCTGAGGTCGGCTGCGCTCATGCCGATTCCCTTTGACTTGGAATACTTCTTACCGTTGATGAGTATGAACCCGTACTTGAAGAGTATTGGCGGCTCCTTTTTCAGTATCTCCAGGTGTATCGCCTCGGCAGTGTTTGCGCTTCCCCCTTTTGTCATGTGGTCTATACCGCTGCCCTCTATGCGCGAATCGAAAAGCGCCTGCCATGCAGGCCAGTGGAGTCTCCACTGCAGCTTGTACCTGTGGTCAGACAGCTTTGCCTTTCCTTTGAAGTCGCATCCCTTGGTGTACTTTACATCCTTGCTGCAGGTGTACTCGTACTCGGTATCGGTGTGCGCCGTCACCACGGTTGTGGCTATCTTGCCGCACTTCTCGCAGATCGGCATTATGGGGCTCCAGCCCTTCATGTCCTCTATCTTCTTCATGGAGGTACGTGCGACAACCTCCTTTACCTTGTCCTCCTCCTTCAGGAACAAAACCGCATAAGTGTCCATCTTGCCTGTGTCGTACAGTTCGTTAGCAGGTATTACGTCTATCTCCAGGGACAGCCATGCCATGAGCTTCTTTGCCTGGTCAAGGTAGTGCTCGCCGTACGAACTGTGGCACCCCGTGACGTCCTTCGTGTAGACAAGGGGCTTTCCAAGCTCCGGGGTGAGCTCGCCTGCATATTTCTGAAGCTCGAATGGGATACCGTCAAAGGCATCGAGTATGTCCCCGAAGAAATAGAACTTTGTTGCCTTGCCGCGTAGTTTGAGGGACTCCTCTATCACAGCAGGATACATGAATTCGCAGATGGTGCCGAAGTGCGCCGGTCCACTCGTAGTCATGCCTCCTGTTATCACGTATGGCGGCTCCTTCTGCGCTACAAGTCGGTCAAGCAGGGCATCTATCCAGTGCTTTCCCTTCATTTCCTCTTTTGACTTTTTCTCCATTTTTTTACCTTTAGAAGCGGGCCTGGAGGGATTTGAACCCTCGACTTAAAGGTTAAAAGCCTTCCACTCTAGCCAAGCTGAGTTACAGGCCCCATATTAGTAAATAAGTCTTGCTGCATATTATTTATATATGCGTTCTGGATTGCCCGCACGCGCGGTTGGCACTGGCACATGCGGCAAGGCGGTAAGGTTTATTGCGGATGACGGGGTAAGGCTGGACGGGATACTCTTCAGGGAGTCCAAGGCCTCTGATACCTGCATCGTGTACTTACATGGGATGGGTGGCAGCATGATCAGCGGGCTAACCATGGCCATTGCTGAGGCCATTGGAGATAAGGCTGCACTCTTTGCCTTCAACAATAGGGGGCATGACAGCGAAGCTTCTGCGTGGAAGTTCTATGGTAAAAGGAGAAAGAGGGTGCGCATAGGGGTGAACTTTGAGCGCTTTGAGGACAGTGTCAATGACATCTCAGGAGCCATACGGTGCCTGCGCAAAATGGGCTTCAGGAAGTTTGTGCTATGCGGCCACAGCACGGGATGCCAGAAAGTGACATATTACCAGTACAGGACGCGGGATGCAACAGTGGCAGGCCTTGCCCTTCTTGCCCCGTGCGACGATTATAACCTGAACAGGCGCAGCCTTGGCAGGAGGTACGCGAAGTCGCTGGCAGAGGTCAGGGGGATGGTAAGGAAAAGGGATGGGGACAGTGTACTTTCTTACGCACGTGGAATGTCTGCGCAGAGATATGATTCTGTTATAGACCCGAGGAGGGCCGAGGCGCGCATATTTGATTACGAGGGCAGGCTTGCCGAGTTCGGCAAAGTGAAAGTGCCAATACTTGCAGTATTCGGCGCAGAGGAGGAGTTCAGGCTGATGCCTGTTAAAAAGTATCTTTCGATACTGCAGAGCAGATCCTCATCCGTCTCATTCTCTGCTGCTGAGATAGGGAGGGCGGGACACTCGTTCGAGGGCAGGGAGGCAGATGTCGCAAAAGCGGTATCGTTATTCGCGTTGAAGGCTTCGCGCCGGTGACTCCCATGCCCCCATGAAGTGCTAACGCCTCGCCTTCCTCTTTGCGGGTTTGCGCACAGGCCGTGGCTTTGGAAGTGTCAGGAGGCATGACACGACCCACACCAGTATCGCCCAGAAAACTATATCGGCAACAAGGCCGTACCAGTCCACTACCCATGGGTTGTACTGAGGGGCAACAACAAGGCGCCTTAGCCATGTGACAGGCCAACCGAACCACACTGCACCTACAAGAAGCCCAGGCGTGCTGTTTATGAGACCGGACAGGAACGTAAGTATGGCTCCTGCAACACCCAATTCCAAAACCCTTTTTGCATTTTCCATAAATCCCAATCGCAATTGGGATTAAAAAATGCTTTTACTGGCATTAACTGGCCGGGATGCTGCAGGAACAAGTAGTATACGAATATATATTCTTCTTTTATAGTTATGTTAGAGATGGGCTGAATGGAAAAGAGACCTTACACAATAATGGTTGCTTCGCAGAAGGGGGGAGTTGGAAAGACGACTGTTGCGGTTAACCTGGCAGTTGCACTTGCCAAGCACGATTACAAGGTCATACTGATAGATGCAGATGCATCAACTTTCAGCGTGAACGGGCATCTGGGTATAAGGGCGAGCGGGAACGGATTCATAGAGGCAGTGCAGGGCAAGTCGAGCATAAATGACAGCATATTCGTCTACCAACCCCTGGACCTGCACCTCATGCTTGGAAGCGAGTCCAAGGAGATCTACAGGCCTGATGCGGAAGACCTTTCAAAATTTTATGCACAGGTGGCCAAGACGGACTATGACTTTGTAGTGGTAGACAGCTCCCCTGGCCTTTTCGATTCGACTTACGCAAAGTACATAAACGATGTAATAATAGTGACCACGCCTGACAACCCTTCGGCTACAAGCAATGCGAAGCTGGCTGCATTCTGCGCTAAGCTAAAGCTCAGCTACAGGTTGGTTATCAACAAGTCCGGAAACAGCAAGTCTGCGCTTGAAAAGGAGGATGTGGAAAGGCTTTTTGGGGACGTTGCATTTGGAACTCTACCGGAAGACGGGTTGGTCGGGCAGAGCATACTAAAGCAGGTGCCGGCCTGCCTCATGGACAACGGAGCGCCTTTCCCAGCATCCATAGAGGAACTGTCCAGGGTCTATCTGCTGAAGGCTGGCGAACCGTCCCGCAAGGATCCTGACAGGTTTGTTAGAAGGAGTTTCTTCAGGAAGTTTGCCGACTGGACCATAGGACCGAAGTACAAGAACTAAATTTTTGAAATTTTCTACCTGAGGAAGCGTATTTCTGGGTTCAGCCAACCTTTTTATAATGGGAGTGTAAGATATATTTGGCGATGTTATGGAAGCATATTGCATGAAATGCAAAGAAAAGAGAGAGATGAAGGATGCCAAGGAAGTGTCCATGAAGAATGGAAAGAAGGCGATGTCGGGCGACTGCTCATCATGCGGAACAAGGATGTTCAAGATAGGCGGGAAGTAAGCATTGCGCTCTTTTCAAAGCCTCAGGGGCATGAAATTGCCCCTGGGCCTTTATTCTACTCCTGCTGATTTATCTATTTCGTGATCTTTACAACCCTTATGCTGAAATACAGGGTCTTGCCTGCAAGTGGGGGGTTGAAATCCACTGTGGCATTTGTCGAGTTGACCTGCGTCACTACGCCTTGAAGCTGCTGCCCGTTAGCATTCTTGGTTACCGGCATCCCGTCCTTGACTGTCTGATTTCCAAAAGCCGCAATCGGTACGGTTATTATTAGGTTCGGATTTACGTTGCCATACGCAAGGCTTGGTGGCAGGGTCACATTCTTTGTCTGATTTAGCCTCATGCCCACAACAGCCTGGTCGAATCCGGATATCATCTGGTTCGCGCCCACTGTGAACTGGATGGGCTGCTGGCCCACGTTTGAGCCGAACACCGTGCCGTTCTGGAACGAGCCGGTGTAGTATACCTGCACCACGTCTCCGGCCTGCACCACTGGGGCGCTGCCCAGGATGACGAACGCCGCAATTACCACAATCACTATTGCGGCTGCTCCCGCTGCCGCATAGTATGTCTTCTTCATAATGGTATTTGTGCAACAATGTTTTTAACCGTAGCAGGCATTGCTGCATTTTTATAGATTACCCTGGACTAAGTAATAGGTATGATTCCATGAAGTATGAAATAGTCGGGGGCGACATGCAGACACTCAGAGTAAGACTTTCCAAAGGGGATAAGTTATACGCGAACCCTGGCCATTTCATAACCAAGGAGGGGTCTGTTGAGATGAATTCAAGAGTGGCAACAGAGACGCTGCGGGGCATGTCAAGGGCATTTGCCGGAACCGGGGTTTTCCTTGCAGAGTTCTCGGCAAACGCAGATGGGGAAGTAGCACTGTCAGGATCGCTACCTGGGAAGATCATGGTCTTCGAGCTAGAGCGCGGGGAGGAATTGGTGGTTGAGCACTTCGCATACCTTGCATCGGACGTAGGCAGTGTGGATGTAGAGACGGTTTCCTTGGGTGCGGCGTTTTTTGGCGGCGCGGCTCTTTTCCTGCAGAGGCACAGAGGGCCTGGAAAGGTATTCGTGCATGTGGTAGGCGGCCCGGTAGAGGTCATGCTTGATGGTAAAGAAGAGGTGCAGGCGGAACCTAGCCACATAGCAGCATTTCAGCCGTCACTCGTGTATAATGTGAAATACGTGGGCCATCTCAAGGCTTCTGTGCTTGGAGGCGCAGGGCTCTTTTTCGCAAACTTCAACGGAAGGGGGAAGCTCATATGCCATAGCGCATCGAGGTTTGCGCTGGTGGCCGGTGCAGGGAAGAAATGATATCGCAGACTGCACGAAGGATAAATAAGCTATCAGGTAAATCTTGTAATATGCATTGGCATCCTTCGGCACCTGATTTGAAATTGATGAGGCGTAATTGTGCTTGATACAAGCATAGAGATAGCCCTCACAGTATTCGTAATGCTGATGATAGTAGCCCAGCTGGTGGCGATAAAGCTCAGGATACCTTATA
>CAZLPL010000011.1:0-14899 GCA_964561405.1 Microcaldota archaeon | reverse complement strand
GCCATGATGTCAAGATATACACATACCCCGATTATAGCTCTGATTACGGAAAGATGATAGACAGGTACCTGCACGGCCACCTGACGCTCAATGTTGACGAACAGATACTTCTGCACCTTGCAGACAAGGTAAAGGACAACATACAGGTAAGGAAGGAGCTGGAGGGAGGAAAATTGGTTATAATGGACAGGTACTTCTACTCGACAATAGCATACCAGTGTGCTGGCGGGTTTGATTATCAGAGGGCAAAGAAGCTTGTTGACCTGATGAATGTGAACATACCTGCAGTGACAATATACCTTGACATACCGATAGAGCTTGTGGCTGAGAGGAAAGCGAGGCAGAAAGGGTACACGGACAAGAATGAGAGGAATACGCAGTACCAGAATGATGTGAAGTCAATTTATGATCGTATGATAAATGAGGGATACAGCACAAAATGGGCAAGAGTGGACGGCACGAGGAACGTTGATGAAGTGTATGCCAACGTGCTGTCAGCCCTTCGGGAAAATGGAATAGACATATAGGTAATGCTTGTAGGTGTAATTATGATACTGTCAGATTTTGATCTCAGGAACTTCATAAGGGAAAAGAGGCTTGTCATAGACCCGTTCCAGGAGGAGATAGTAAGGGAGAACGGAGTAGACCTTAGGCTTTCGGATGAGGTGGCCAGGCATAACAGAAATAGAGATGCCAAGAAGATAATTGACCCTTCAGATGCAGAGAGCATAAAGGACGAGTATGTGGTGGAGAAAGGCAAGGAGGAGATAGTCATAGATCCGCTTGAGCAGGTGCTTCTCTCAACGCATGAGATCGTGGGGCTACCGGATACTCTGATGGGATTCGTAGAACTTAGGAGCACATGGGCAAGACACGGCCTGTTCATGCCCCCTACGATCATAGATGCCGGATTCGTGGGAAACGTTACGCTTGAAGTATTCAACAGCAGCAGATTCCCCATACTGCTCAGACCAAAGGTAAGGTTTGCCCACGTAATATTTGCGTCCACATTAAACAGGGTAAGCAACGCTTACAAAGGCGAATACCTTAACCAGAGAGGGATACACCTCCCAAAGAAGCTGTGAACTTACCTTGACAGGTCGTCGACTTCTTCCTTCTTTGCGTCCTGAGAGTTTCCTAATGGAGATGATACGAGCACGACATCGCTCACGTTCTTTACGTTTTTGTAAAGTATGGACTTGTTCCTAAGGGTAGTCTTTGCTTCGCCCTTTGCAGTCTTCCATGGTATCATGAGAAGCCTGCTGACCTCGCCGTGTTCCAGGTCTATGATTATATCCTGGACTTCGCCAAGATATTGGCCAGCATCACTGTATATGTCCATACGGTATATTTCCGAGAGTTTCATAGTATCGCCCTTGATATTACTACTTCGAAAGCATTTATAAACATTTAGCAGTCGGAGTTTTATTGGAATTATAAGGGACCGTAATGGCCCACATATCAATTGCTAGTGATTTTCATGCTTTTGGCAAGGTCTCTTGCAATAGTTGCTGTAATCCATAACAGGTAAATACCGAATAGGAAGAATATCACCGAGAGGAAGTTCGCCCCAGGCATTAGAAGGGATTGGGAGTTATTATAGGGTTGTAATATACACCCACATTAGAACCAGGTCGGTACTTAGCCATGTCTTCGATTACAAAACTTTGGATAAGGGATAGCGCACTCCCATGGAACTCAACATGCTGCCCTCATACGCTGTTGAATTGACAGAGTATATGTAGGTTATGTTGAGAGAATAGGTAGAATAGCACCTTGGCCTCCTGCTGCAGAGGTCAGACTTAAGGCTTGAAGATATAATCCTGCCGTTGGCGGAGTGCCAAGTGGTGCTCTGGATTCCCAAAATGATAGCAGGAAGGCTTAGGTATATTATAAGAATAGCTAGCGCGATTATTGCTATAAGGGCGTAAAAAAGGCACGGCTTGGCCTTCGGGCCTGGGCCATTATTCCTTCGTTTGCCTTCGTTTGAATATATGATTAGATGCAAAGGTGCACACCCATAAGGCTTAAGGCTGCATCCAGTCTATCTCGTAGTATTCGTTGCTGCTGCCCTTGAGCCTTATCTGGCGCACGTGGTAGTAGGTTACGGAAGTCTCCCTGTCGGCTATTGCCACTATCAGCTCTAGTTTCCTAACCATAGCATCAGATATTGCTGCCGCAAGCTCGCTTCCGCCTATGTACTCCTCCTCGCTCAGCGAGAGCATAGCATACCTTGGCGGATCTATGTCGGGATTCTCGGCATCGCCGCCACGTCTGTGGTATAGGATATAGTCGTTCTTCGCCTTTTTTGCCTTTGTGGCTCCAGGAACCGCCAGGATGAAGGTCTTCCTTACCGAATGCGCAACTCGTATCACCCTGGCCCATTCTGATATCAGCAGTTTGGACTCCTTGGGAAATACGTGTATCACGTGCTTCGAGTGGGTCCATGTGGATTTGTCATCCTTAACTGGTTTCGCACCAGGGAAATATACCCTGAAATGTGTGCCGAACTTGAATCCGGTCTTTATCACGTAGCCCTTCTCCCGCCAGTCACAGTATACGCTGTAGAGCTGCTGGAAATCCTTCCTTCGTGCAGATGCAAACCGCAGTATATCTTTCCTGGAGGCGTTTGAAAGCGAAA
Organism: Microcaldota archaeon; assembly: GCA_964561405.1. Taxonomy (GTDB): domain Archaea; phylum Micrarchaeota; class Micrarchaeia; order Micrarchaeales; family CABMGC01; genus JAJZNA01. The sequence continues at coordinate 12,258 of CAZLPL010000011.1, read as the reverse complement.
GGGTTCCCTTGGAGAGGAGAAGCATGGTTTCATAGATGTCGAGCTTGTTAAGTATGCCGCGCTCCGAAGCCTTGTAAGACCCATACTGTCCTAGCCAGAGATTTTCATATATGGACTTTGCATCGTCTCCGCCATCTACGATCGTGATAAGGTCGGATTTGAAAAACACGCCTTTCATCTTATATGCGCCGAGATCAAGCTCTGCTTTTGGATACTCTTTCAGATGGGCGCTTGAGGAAGGCCCTTGGATTGGGGAGTTGGGCTTTATTATGAGGCCCCTGTCCCGCCAGTCCTTGTAGGTAAAGTATCTTGCCGTGAACTTTCGAGATTTCCAGAATTTGGAGGCAACGTCATTGAAGTGCAGCTTTGAACCGTTGGAGGACAGGCATTCCGCATTCCTCATATCGATAAGATAGAGGGCTTCCTCTGGGGATAAGGTAAGCCTGGATTTGTTCACCGAACCGAAATGGCCGCGCCTAAGGATGTCCACGCTGGACTGGTCGGTAACGGTGAACCGCTCGTTTGCATACTTTATCTCTACCATGCTATCTGGGGCACTTAGCCCTTGCGCCTTCTCCTTGTTGATGCAGGCTTGGTCTTTGGAGTCTTTACAAAAGTGACATAGTACATTGGGGCGGTCACGAATGTGAGTATTGGCAGGAATATGCTTACCACAATATTCAGTAGCGGCCCCACCACAGGTATGACTGCGATGGCGTTTGCAGCTCCTGCGATTATCAGGTAGGCAACAACGAAGACCACTAGCACCCCTAGAATGCCTAAGAAGTCCTTTCGACCAATAGCTATGCTTTCCTTGAGCGCCGTTATGGGTCCTTTATTTTCAAGCATTATTATTACTGGCGCTGTGAAGAAAAGAGGTGCAAGTATCACACCGATAACCACGCAGACGGCTGCCGACCCCAGGAGGCCAAGGCTTGCGCCTATCCAGGCTGTTGAAGCTGCGCTTAAAGGGGATGCAATTGCGTTTAGGAAAGGGCCTATTGAAGGTGCGAATACTATGAAGAGTATAGCTGCTTCTATCACGAATATGAGTATGTAATAGAGGAAAAGGTCAACGAAGCGGCTTAGGGTAACATTGACAGATTCGGATAAGGACGCTGATGCATTCTTCCATTTTGATACAAGATCTATGTACATCCCGTTGAGCAGCACAATGGCCAGAAACATTATTACCCCCACTACCAAAAAGTCTGGAAGGGTAGCTACAAATGAAGTGGCCAGCGCAGTTACTGCGACTGAACTGGATGTGTTGTTTGTTATGTTCTGCGCTATCAGGGATGATGATAGAGGAAGCGCAATTGCAAGAATCATTAGTACTAACAATATGGTGAAGATTAGCTGCGGCAAGATGTATATTGGATGCTTCTTCAGCGCTGCATAAGTGTTCGAGAGTACATCAATTCCTTCCATGATAGGTTTTGACGTATGACAGTTTAAATAGGTATCGCTGCCCCGGATTGGGCAGGAGAGCTTGATTGAACTGCTACACTAAACGTGCTCGGCCCTGGCCGAAAGCTTCGCAGCGTACAGCGACACAAGGGCTGTTGCAAACACTATTAGCTCCAGCACATAAGATGGAATAGTGCCTGCAAAAGGCACGATGAAATCGACCATCCCCATTGGTAGAGCTATTGCAAGGTATCTCTTCTTTCCCGTGGCTGCAGCCAGCACTACAAGTAAACCCCACGAATAATGCGCCATTATTGAAGACATCCTCTCCATTATTGACAGGAGTGTGGGGAATAGTGCCTGGGCAACCGGATAGAAAAGCGCCGGATTTGATTTGGCCAGTGTGTTGTAGATCTGCTGGGAAGATGGGGCGCCTGATGCGAGCATGAAGTAAATAATCAATATGTTTAGGACGGGAAGCATCCCCAGGAGGATGCCGTTCTCCCAGAATGCCAGCCCCGTACCGTATGCACCTGCCATGTCTTTGGTGATCTTGCTTCTTGAGATAGCGTATCTTGCAAATAGGTATGCGAGCCCCACTTCCAGTATGGATGTCTGTAGCCCGAAGTAGAGGCCGAGAATGTAGGGATTGCCATATGAGTTTACATAGGAATAGGTGAAGTCCTGGAATATCACCTTGGCCGCTATTGCAATCGCATATGCGGCAAGCGAATATAGCATGATCCATATGTCCAATTTCCCTTTGACCTTCCAGAAATATGCAACAAGGAGGGATGAAACAATAAATGCTACGGCAGGACCCAGTACATAAATGATGTCTATGTTCTGCATGAAGGCATTTGAATGGGCAGTAATATTAAAGGGATAGGTTTGCTCCGAATTTTCTGACGGATAGCAATTAGGCATTTATATTTATATGTGGGCTAATACGATAGTGATTTCATGGAGGCCAGGACGCTGCGCGTTCAAAAACTAAAGGCGGATCCACACATGCCTGCGGAGCTTGCTTCCATGATGAAGAAGCAGGGATACCATTTTGTCGGGAAGCATTCTGCCACCAAGATTTGCAATTATACTTCCAGCAGCCTGAAGGGGGGCATGGCATGCTACAAGCATAGGTTCTATGGCATACGTAGCTGGAGGTGCATACAGGCGACTCCGGCGATAGGGTGCAACCTAGCCTGCACTTTCTGCTGGAGGATTATACCCGAAGAGGAAGGCTTCAAATGGAACGAGATAAATTCAATGAAGGAATGGGATGATCCTGAAGAAGTGGTGGAAGGCCTCGGCGAGGAGCATAAGAGGATAATAAGCGGATATAAGGGAAACGATAAAATAAAACCGAAGCTCTGGGAACAGGCAAACGATCCCGCACATGTTGCACTAAGCCTTACTGGAGAGCCTCTGTTCTACCCAAAGATAAGCGGCCTGCTAGCGGCATTCCACAGAAGAAAGATAAGCACGTTTCTTGTGACGAATGGGACCATGGTTAACGCGCTCAAGGGCATGACCGTCCTGCCCACGCAGCTCTACGTATCTGTTCAGGCGCCCAATAAGGAGGTGTACGACAAGGTCACAAGGCCAAAGACACTGAGTGGATGGGACAGCTTTATGAAATTCCTAGAAGTCTTCAGGACCCTGGAGACAAGAAGAGTATTCAGGCTTACCCTGATAAAGGGCGTGAACATGGTTGATGTTAAAGGATTTGCAGACCTTATAAGGCAGGGCGATCCGCATTATGTTGAAGTTAAGGGATTCGTATATGTCGGAGGGGCCAGGAATGACAGTAGGAACCTGTCGTACCAGCAGATGCCGGGCAAAAAGGACATAATGTCTTTTGCAGAGCAGATGGCTAAGGAGTCTGGGTATATGCTTGCAGATTACCATGAGAGCAGCAAGATAGCTCTGCTGTGCAGGGATGAGAGGGCTTACAGGGACAGAATAATAAGATTTGAGAAGTAAGTTTATGTCTTCGAAAGGAACAAGTATCAAGGATATAGGTAAAATAAAGTCAAAGGCACAGTACAAAAGTGCAGTTGGAGACGCCAGGTCCGCAGTATTCTTCATACTTTCGATAAGTTTTCTGGTCTTCATAGCCATAGCAGCCTATGCAGTATGGAATGAGGGCCTTGGCCGATTCATCGATGCGTTCGTCTCAATAAATATCTGGTTTTTCGCAGCAGCACTTCTAGTGATACTTGCCAGTTACTCCATGAGGTTCCCGAAGTGGTCGCTTTACTTAAAAAGGCTAGGAGTGCACATACCGCTGCGAAGGAACTTTGTGATATACATGTCCATGTACTCCATGGACATAACTCCGGGAAGATGGGGCAGGGCTATAGTTTCCTATACAATAAATAAGCTATCCAAAGTCAGGTTTGCAGCAACTTTTCCTGCGGTTGTAGCAGACATATTCACAGATTTCCTTGGTTTCGCAATAATAACAGATGTTACTGCAATGGTTGTAGGCAAGTTCGTCTCCCAAGCATTCGTGATAACCTTCCTGCTCGTAGTGCCATTCCTGTTTGTCTACATAAGAAGACCATTTGAGTTCGTGAAGAAGAAGTATGTGAAGTTCAGGATGAGGTTCAAGATCCTGAAAAGGCTTGACATAGTCATATCAACTGCGGACATGTACTTCGAGAACAATAAGAAGCTTGGACTTATGCCATTCCTTTACTCGATGGCGCTCACGATACCGTCAATGTTCCTTAACGGCATGGCTCTGTTCCTTGTGATAGAGGCCTTTGGAGTGCACCTCACCATAGCAGATGTACCGATAGTGCTGTTCATATTCTCATCGTCGCTAGTTCTGGGGATGATAACAGGCATACCAGGGACGCTGGGTGTTACGGACGCTGCGCTGGTCAGCCAGCTTCAGATTTTCTTCCCTGAGACCATCGGGCTTGCCATAGCATCTGCAATAACCATAATGTTCAGGATCGCAACGGTCTGGTTTGTTGAGGGTTTCGGATTGGCGTCGCTGCTCTACAGCATGAAGTACTGGAAAGGGGAGTGAGTGGTCATGCTTCATACTGCGCCAAGGCCTCTCGTTCGGCTACAGTGGGATTTGATGGCACTATAATGGATATGGTCTTCCCTTTGAACATACCATATGTTCTTTGAACATTGGCTATTGAGATGTAGGCTATTGCCTGTGAGGGTCTGGCTATGTCCCCCAGCACCAATATTCGCAGCAGATCGTTTACAAGGCCTCCGGCCCTGCTTTTCTCTGCGTCCTTCAAGATCGATATTGCCTCTTCAAGGTGCATTGGGCGCCTCTCTGCCTGGTTCAAATCCAGTAGCACCAGGGAATGGTTATTGCCTGCCAGATTTTTTTGTATGGAGTCTAGAAAAGAGACGGGATGGTACTTTTCGTGCCAGTAAGGTATTGTGACAGTAGTGCCGAAACGGTATACGTCTAGGCCGCTTGATCCTATTGCGGCAGAGTATATGGAGGATGAATGATAAATCTTTACAGATATCCCAAGCTTCCTTGCGGCGTATATGATGGTAGCGTAGTGCGTTGTTGCTATGAGAGGGTCTCCCGGTACCAGTATCGCCATTGTGCCTGATTTTGCCGGGGCTACGGTTGACTGGGCCTCTTCTTCTAGCTGTGAGCGTGTCAACTGCACAATGGGCCTGCCAGTCACTTCGCTAAGGTAATCAAGATATCCAACTGGCAGGAAGGTGGTATACTGCTCGGCATAGATCAGGTCTGCTGCCTTCAGCGCCTCGAGGGCCTTGATGGAGATTTCCTTGATATCCAGACCAAGTCCTATGATAAGTAGCATATCAGTCCTTTATGCCTTCTGAAGTTATCTTTATGACGGCTTCGCCCTCAGGCATGTTTGGAGAGTCCACGAGCCTCACTATCCTTTTCTCTTCCTTCGATTTCCTCATGTATAGTCTGGTGGTAGCGGCGTGGGCAACAACATTCCCACCCACGGGAGTTGTAGGATCCCCGAAGAGAATCCCTGGATTGTCCATGACCTGGTTTGTTATGTATATTGCAAGATCATAAGTATCGGCAAGCTTCTGCAACTTGTGGATGTGCGAGTTCAGTTTCTGCTGCCTCTCTCCGAGAGCGCCCCTGCCGAGAAACTCAGATCTGAAGAGTGCCATTAGAGAGTCCACTACTACGAGCTTTATGTTAGATTCCCTTATCAGCTTGTCGGCACGCTCTACGGCAAGAATCTGCTGGTCAGTGCTTGTTGCACGCACTACAAATATGTTCTCAAGGACCTGCTTCGGGTCCATTCCGCCCGCCTTTGCAATCTGCTCCAGTCGGTCAGGCCTGAACGTGCCTTCGGTGTCTATGAAAAGGACTTTGCCATCTATGCCGCCGTCATTTACAGGTCTCTGCACATTCACGCACAGCTGGAAGCCCAACTGCGTTTTGCCTGATGCGAACTTGCCATACGCCTCGGTTATGGCATTAGCCTCTACGCCGCCGCCCAGGAGCTCATTGAGTCCGTTGGCGCCTGCATTTATCTTGCCAAGAAGTATCCTCTTTTCAAGTATCTGGTTTCCGGTACTGAACTCCAGCGTGGTGGCCTGTTTTGCGGCATCTACTGCCTTCTTTGCGGCATCTACGCTTATCCCAGAGATATCTGACACCTCATGCGGGGATGCTGTTGCTATCTTTTCTATGTCATCATATCCAGCTGCCCTGAGCTTCTCTGCTGATGTGGGCCCTATTCCGGGGAGATCTTCAAGTTCCTTTATGCCTTTGTCTTTGGCCATGGCGATACCTGTCTAACGAAAAGATTAGCTTATTTATTGCTCAGAAAAGAAATATAAAACCAGTATAAGGGAGTGGAAATCGCTTCCGTAATTATATATACTTCAACGGCCCCATTTAAGCGGATGAGAGCTTGTGCAGGACTTTTGCTTATTCAGGATCTTCTATCAGTGAATTGGATTCCCTTTATAGTGCATTGAAGAAATCTGCAGGGCATGATGTGCTTGCGAAGGAGGCGGGGATGGGTTTCGATAGCCATCCGGATGGGTGGGGCTATGTGATACTTGCAGATGAAGGTAGGCTGTACAATTACAAGAGCGATAAGCCAATATTTGAGGACGACCACGAGCTCCCTAGGATAGCGGGCACTATGCACGCAGTATTCCATGCAAGACACGCTGCTGAAAAGCGTCTTGTCGGCCCCATTTTTTGCGGACCGTATGTGGAGACCACTGAGAAGGAGATGATGTTCCTGGCCCATAACGGACGGGTGAATATGAAAATGATGGGTAATGACATAGGCTACGATAGCAGCTCCAGCATTGACTGTGAACTGATGCTAAAGCATGCGGCCATGTTCGGCATCGAAGAGAGCATGGAAGCCCTTGAGAAGTACACTGAAAGCGCTCTTAACGTGATAATTATGACAATAGGCCGTGAGAGCAGGGACATAGACATATACTTCAAAAATTATTATGTGAACAAGAGTAAGAAAAAATACTATGATATGTACATGGGAAAACTGTCCAGTGGCAAGGCGGTGTTCTCTTCCACGCTCTTGAGTTACGGCATACGCGGGGAGTGTGTAGCTGACAGCAAGATCCATTTATTTTCCCACGCGCAGGGGCATTCGTCCAGGAATGGTTCCGTGGTTTCTGACACTTGAAAAGACCTGTGGCTAGCCCGTTAGCAATTCGACGCGCCTTGCACCTATCAGGCCTTGGCGCAGTATGTGATCCACGTGCCCCTTATCTTTGCCTAGCACTGCGATTCTGAAGGTTGTTGATCCGGGCTCTACGCTGAAAGGTAGCACAAGGCCGGACTTGTCAGGGTCTCCAAAAGCCAGCGGTCCGATGGTTTCTGTGAAGTCAGATATTGTGAATATTGGGGCTGGTCCGCGGACTTTAATGCCTTTGAAACTCCCTGCGCCAAGGATATGTGCGGGTATCATTGAGTAGGTGCTACCGCCTGCACTTCTTGCATTAGGGTCAGTTATACCGATGTACAGGTCTTCTGACCCATATGGCAGGTATCGCGCCTCTTTTACATCTATAGCGGTCCAGTCTATGACAAGAAGGCCCTTGTATCCTTTGGACCATTGTGACTGGGCGAAACGCACTATGTGGGGCTCTGCGGCGTACCATATTTCTGCATCTACTTCAGCCCTAACTCCCCCGAGATATTTCCCGTTGCTGGAGGTTATATTCATTATCTGCTCCACTATTTCCATTCCTCCTTGACCGTCAACAAACAGATGTGTGCAGAAATCCCCGCGGGCTATGCCTATGTTGTTCCAGTCGAGCTCTAAGGCTATGCCTATGGAGGGGCCTGCAGAACTATCAGGCCAGAAGGTTTTGAATTGGCTTGCGGCACCTTTTGAATTGTAGAACTTTTCCAAATTTGACCTGAGCTTCTTCAGGCTCTCTGTGAGCGCACCTGTGGTGACAGACTCTATGCGTATTATCCCCAAGCCCCCAGCGGCAAGCGGATACTTGAGCCAGGCTCCAGTCTTGGCGCCTCCGAACTTTTCTACTGCGTTTTGGATGTCGGAATCCGTGCATATTACTACCCGAGGTATCGTATGGAATCCGAATTCTATAGAGTCACAGCTAAGGGTCGCCTTGCTATTGGTTATGTTAATGGATGGGAGGGGGATGTAGGACATGCCGAGCAGGTCTGCCTGGTGCGCCATCTCGTCGCTGGGGTATACGGGTACCAGCATGCTGCCTTTGTCGAATTGGACTCCACTGCCTATCAAATGCGCCAGAACGTCGCCATGCATGCGCACCTCATTTTTGGTAGCAGTTATCTCCAATACACTTGCACCACGTAGTAGCCCTACGTTTCTTAGGTGTTCTACTTGACCAGGTACAGTAATGGCAATGGCGGTTTCCCGGGGTCTTAAGCCCATCAGCGCCCTTTGCGAATCAGCTACACACGTATCCGCAGGGGTGTAATAAGCCAGATTTGGGCTTTCTTGATGTGATGTTACTACAGGAGAATACTTGTCAGCAAGGCCGTACGCTTGGAGCGGCGCCCAGCCCATCGATAGCTTAGACCTATCGAATGTTTTCAATGCCATGTTGCACCATTGGTTGATTGGTTGGGCTTTGGCGAGATATTAAAAATCGTGTTTTTCTATCAAAATTAGGTTTATTTTTGTTATTTTGGACGTTAATTAACCGTGACCCTGAGTAAAAATATCAAGAATATTGATAATTGACTTTGTCGGATATGCCAAGTAAATAGGAAGAGGCCAGCAAGCGTGACAAGCACGTGCTGGCAAGGCGACCAGTTTTACTCCTCCATGATAGAGAACTCGTACTTTTATTATAGGATAAATGGGTTTAAAAAACCTCCTAAATAGTGGAAGTGCGACGTTCAGCCACTAGGCTAGGAGCGAAGTTATGGCTTTTATAGCTTAGCAGGTATATAGGCTTTATGGCATCTTTATTTACGCTTAATGTGAGCGGCGTTTTTGTTGCTCTCATATTCGGAGTGCTTATACTGGCACTTGGCTTGGGGATGTGGTGGTTCTTCATGGCCGTTCTTATAGATTTTTTGGTTCTCTCTGCAATAGCTACCAAGGCCAAGGACGAAGTCAAGATGCACATGAAGGGCTATGAGAAGACCAGGAGCTGGAAGAATGTGACGGCAAACGGACTTGTGCCTGTAGTGCTGGTTGTTGCATATTTCTTCAATTCGGTATATTTCACAGTGCCTACTGGGGTTTTGGTTTTCGCATTCATTGCAAGCGTATGTGCGATAACCGCAGACAAGTTTGCTAGTGAGTTCGGGGTGCTTGATGGGGAACCGATAATGTTATTGACCATGAAGCCTACCAGGAAAGGAAGGTCTGGGGCAGTTACAGGGTTTGGCACACTCATGGGCGCTGTGGCGTCCTTACTGATAGGCATTACGGCATTCGCAATAGGGGGCTCTCTTAGCGTTTTTGTGGTTGTGGTAGTTTCAGGTATCTTCGGGAATGTTGTGGACTCCGTATTCGGATATTTTGAAGAGAAAGGCATTGGAAACAAGTACACATCAAACCTAATGTGCGCAATAGGAGGCGCCGCGCTTTGCTCGGCATTATTCCTTATTCTGCCTAGCCTTTTGTGAATGTTAGCCAGTCCAAGAATTCTTTGTCTTCTCCCCTCACTATGGCAGCATACCTGTCCCTGAGCATCTTGGTAACAGGTCCCTGACGCCCATTTGCTATCTGCCGTGAATCTATCGATACGATTGGGGTCAGCTCTGCTGCAGTGCCTGAAAAGAATGCCTCGTCGCTGGTGTAAAGCTCTTCGCGCCTGATGTCCCTTTCCACGACTTGCAACCCTATGTTTTCTGCGATCTTTATTATAGAGTCACGGGTTATGCCTAGCAGTATGTTTGCGGATTTGGGTGGGGTTATGAGGATATTGTCCTGGACTATGAAGATATTCTCTCCGGGGCCCTCGGCCACTGTGCCTGATGAGGACATGAGTATTGCTTCGTCGTACCCTGCGGCATTTGCCTCTTGTGAGGCAAGTATTGAGTTGATGTAGTTTCCGCTGGCTTTTGCCCCTGCCGGCAGTATTGTTGAGTTTATGCGGTTCCATGAAGAAACCATGCATTTTATGCCTTTCTGACCTTCACCGAATAATGGACCGAATTCTATAGCAGCTATAGCCACGCTCGTAGTCTTCCCTGACACATTGAACCCTATCCCAGGCTCCTTATAGAAGGCAAACGGGCGTATGTAGGCAGATTTGAGGTGATTCTTGTTTATGGTGCCTATGCATGCAGTCTCCAATTCGGATATGCTGATCTTCAGAGGCATGCGGTATATTTTTGCCGTGTTGAAGAACCTTTTGGCATGGTCCCTCAGCCGGTATATGGCAGGGCCGCTACCGGTATTGTAGCACCTTATCCCTTCGAATATGCCGCTCCCGTACTGTAGCGAATGCGTCAGTATGTGAACTTTCGCGTCTGCGGACCTTACGAACTTCCCATCTATCCACAAGTAGTTTTGCTGCGCCATAATGTACTCTGGCGACCAAATATTAAATACCAGAGCGTCATACCCTTGAATGCGCCAGCCGGGATTTGAACCCGGGTTACGGCCTTGGGAAGGCCGAGTTCTACCAAGCTATACTACTGGCGCAACCATTTAGCTTTCTTGTTCAAGTTTAATATATTTTGGTGTGGTACAGCTTAGTATGAAGTTTTATATAGCCGCGATAGCGGCGCTTGTGTTTGTGGGGCAGGCAGTCGCTACTCAACAGTTGAACCCAGGCTATTTCCTTTACAACAATCTTACAGTAAATGGTGGGGAATTTATTGTAGTAGGGATCAACACCTCATCACCAGTAGACCTTATGGTGATACACAGTTATGATTTTGGTACTTTCCTGAATGGAGGTAAGGTGAATGCCGTTTACAATTCGTCCGTCTCGACAGGTGTATACCGGCTGAGCCTGGGGGCAGGCACATATACAGTCATATCGGAGGCAAAGACACCCACAGAGCTCGATTCTGGCGCCATAGTTGTTCCCGATGGAAAAGGCATGATGGCCTATGTCAACGGCACATACAACTACAGTTTTGGCATAAGCAATTACAGCAAGGTGTATGTTACACTTCTTTCGTCATCGGATTACCAAGATAATCCGCTCGTTTTCAGCCTTGCAGGCATATCCACAAAGGTGGATGCAAACACCAATCTCGATATAGTGAACACTACACTTAACAGGAGTAACCACACAATCTCGATCTCGTCGGCTGGAAGAAGCAGCATATTCATTTATGTTAAGACAATACCGACACTCATAAACCCGCTCTCCTACGTGTCGGAGGGGGCAAATTATTCTGCAGGAATTGCAAGCTATGGGTTGTACAACATCTCTGGAAAGATGTATCCGTATCAGATACGGACAGGAGAAGTCGTAGGCGTGGCCAACATAACCTCGCTGGCGGCTTACAATGCCGGTGCCAGTAGGAACAACTCCAAGCATGGGGCAAGCCTTCAGCTGAACGTGGCGCTCAATACACATGTTAATGGAAGGGAGCGGGTGCTCTGGCTGCAGGACGTTGTTGACTTCAACACCAGTTCCATGCAGTATTACCTGATAGACAATGTGTGGAACAGCACAAGCCCCACTGCAAAGTTCTCAAACGGGGCATTGGCAGGTAATGGAAACTTGTCAGGATGCACATCTTGCAGCAGCCCCAATTTCTACGCATTTTCATATCCGTCATACTATCTGAACTATTCGTTCCCTTTCATGATCAAACTGGTTGTGATGGAGAACCAAACAGGTGAAGGCACGGTAATCTCATTTGGATATCAAGTACTAAAGAACGGGTCTGCTGGAGTTAAACCACTGGTGTTCTTCGATAAGGTTCTTGTGCCTGGATCATCGAATTCAACGCTGCTTACAACGCCATATTACATGACCCCTGGAGATGGGAGCAACATAGGCAACTATTATGATTCTGAGCTGGTTTTTGGAGGTGAGGCAAACGGGGCGAATTCGTACTTTAACAGCATGAACTCTTCCCTCTGGATATACTACAATAACAACGGGACGATACGCCCCTTCCCATCGGTTTATACATTTGGGTTGAGCACTGCGGAGAGTGCGTCAAACCTTGTAGTTAGGGGATGGGAGGGGGGTGCAATTGCTACGACCGGCAAACCAAACTTTGCTGCGGACATATTTGCAACTAATGCACTTGAAGGCATAACTGCATATATCTCTAACACGTCGAAGTATTCGAGCACCACCACTGAACCCACCACAGTCACTACAGTGTATTACGACACAGTGAGCCAAAGTGAGATAATGGCCGTTGAGACGCTTGCAGCCGCAGCAATAGTAATC
>CAZLPL010000010.1:11619-15110 GCA_964561405.1 Microcaldota archaeon | reverse complement strand
TGGAACCCAGATGATTCTCAGGTCGTTCCACCTTGCAGGAATCGAATCCACAGTAGCCACTTCCGGACTTCCGAGGATCATAGAGCTTGTGGACGCCAAGAAGAAGCCGACAACACCCATAGCATACATCTACCTCGATGAGAAGATAAACAAGAAGTTCGAGAAAGCCGAGGAGATGCTCAAGAAGATAAACGAGGTCAGGATGGACAGCGTTATGAAGAGGATACAGGAGAATTTCTCAAAGGGCAAGATAAAGGTAAGCCTAGATCTGCAGGAACTTCATTCAGAAGGCATAACAGCTAAGCAGGTTGCCGCAAGGATAGAGAAGGAGTTCGCTATAGAGGCAAAGGCGGATATCGAGAGCAGCATAATCATAAGCATGCACACAAGGAACCTCAAGGATATACGCGCAACTACGATAAAGATCATGAAGATGCTCGTAAGCGGCATAGTGGGCGCCGGAAAGGGCACAATAAGGAGGGACGAGAAGACCGGCGAATTTTACCTTGTCTCGGCAGGCAGCAACATAGAGGGCATGATGGCAGTTGACGGCGTAGACAAGAATAGGACTACCACCAACGACGTGTTCGCAATCTATAGGCTCTTCGGAATAGAAGCCGCAAGGAACGCGCTGGCGTATGAGCTCAAGAAGACGCTTCAGGAACAGAAGATATCGGTACAGGAAAGGCATCTGTATCTCATCGCTGATGCAATGACCGGAAGCGGAATGATAAAGGGCGTTGGAAGGCATGGGCTAAGCGGAGAGAAGATGTCGGTTTTCGCCAAGGCTGCATACGAAGAGACGCTAAAGCACCTCATACACGCCGCGGCATTCGGAGAGGTGGATCCAATGAAGGGAGTCACTGAGAACATACTCGTGGGCAAGCAGATACCAATAGGCACTGGATCGGTCCATCTTGCAATAAAGAAGGCAGACCTCGCAAAGATAAAACCGCAGAAATGAACCCTGACCTTTGCAAAGCCAACACATAAGTATCTGTGCGGTAGCAAAGTGAGAATGTGAATTGATGGTTTTTAGGAGCCGTAGCGAGCCGGCGAGGGAGTTGATGCCGGATGCGGGAGTGATGCTTAGGAGGCTTAGGTCAACTATCATATTGGATTATGCAGGGATGTGGAGGGATAGCAGGAAAGTTTGCCGGAGCCACGCAAGGCATGTCGCTTTCAGGGAAGGACATGCATGACATGTACATTGAAGCTGTCAGTGATGTGTGTGGGGCATCTGAAGCCAATGAGGGGATCTATGAGTATGCAATTCGAAGCTTCCGGAACATTGTCATGACCATTATTCCAAAGGCCGGGGATTTCGAAGGAAACCGCGCCAGGGTAGTGGATGATGCAATTATTGCAGATTATGAATTCTTGAGAAGGAATACCATAGTTGCAGTACATGGGACGATGATGGGAGTGGAAACGGGCTGACAATTCGGGCACATGTTTTTTCAACTAGAAAGCCCAGCATCGGTATTAATAGACTTTGCTGTCTGAGTAATAGATACTATTCTGGTGTAGGAATGACCAATGAGAGACCATTTGACTTGCTGAACAAGGCAATAGGGCAGCAGGTACTGATAAGACTGAAGAACGGAACGGACATACGCGGAAAGGTAGTGTCCTTCGATGCACACATGAACATAGTGATTGACGGCGCAGAGGAGCTTGACGAGGGGAATCTCAAGGCGAAGATAGGCACCATACTTCTTAGGGGAGGAAACATACTGTTCATATCGCCAGCTTGATGCAGGCGCATGAGCAGGCATGTTATTAAGAATGTTTTATATTAAAGTATTCTACAGCCAGTAACCAGCAGGATGGAACGAAGTGGGCTCCTGGCGCAACGGTAGCGCGCCTGCATGGCATGCAGGAGGTTGCGGGTTCGAATAGGCTTTTGGCATTGCCAACTGCCTGGAAAATCCCGCGGAGTCCACTCCATCCAAATGGCTGCTGTGCACTATCTTATAGGTGTAGGGATGATAGAGATAAAAACTGATGAAGCCCCGAAGGCAGTTGGGCCTTATTCGCAGGCGGTAATGGACGGCAGGATGATATTTGCTTCCGGCCAGATACATGTAGGAAAGGATGGAAAGCTGATTGATGGGACAATAGAGGAACAGGCCAGGCAGGTTATGGCAAACGTGGAAGCAGTGCTGAAAGCAGCAGGAGCAGGATTAAAGGATGTTGTAAAGGCCACGATATACGTTACTGACATGTCAATGTACGGCAGGATAAATGCAGTATACAGCACCTATTTCTCACAGCCATTCCCGGCGAGGGAGTTGGTATGTGTAAAAGAGCTACCGCTGGGCGCAAAAATTGAAATAAGCGTGGTGGCCATGAAGGCCACCGAAAAATAAAGGCTTCTTTTGTTGCAGCTAAAAGCAACAGGCGCCAAAGTTATGGCGCACCGGAGCCGAAGCGTGCCAGCGTGCCTCCTGCGCCTACCAGAGGGCCAAGAGTCAAACCGAATATTCCGGTTAGCACGAACTGCGCAAGTATGGCGACTATTATCCAGGTCAATATGCCACCTGCAACAACTGTCACCAATGTTTCCACGCGCGTTGACCTGTTCTTGTTAGCCAATATAACTACGACAACATAGAGGCTCCATATGAGCGCCACCAGCTGGATAAGTCCGCCTATGACGGGCAGGACAGATAGCCAGAGCACTGACAATGGGGCGAATGTGCCGTATATTACTGCCACCAGGGTGTCTGAGTAGTTGTTCTTGAATGTCTTGAGCGCATTTCCCACCCAGTCTAGAACAACCGCGTATATGAGCAGTCCTAGAGGAAGTAGTCCCCACACGTATACCAGTACAGCTGCAACAGCAACCGCGAGGAGCGAGCCGCCGAGCAGTCCGCTTGTAAGGCCTAGCCTCAGAGCAACGCTGTTCAGGGCAAACCCTGCGCCAAGTGCGACTATGAGCAGAAGCACGAGAGGTATTACTGAAAACTTGTAATACCACAACAGGGCCTCTCCTACTGTCTTAGATTCCCTTGCAACCTTGTCAGGGTGCAATACTGCATCTATGCCATCTTTGAAGGCATCAAAAACCATTTCAATCCCGATTATCATGGGTAGGCAATCTTTAAAAATGGCTCTGCATGCAAGGTACTGGCAGCGTTGGTGGGCGGTTTATCGCTTTGGGTATCTTCCGGTGTTGTTTCGGTTTGGGTGAAGTTTGCAGGTAGGCGAGGGAAACTATTTTATATAAGGGACGCCAATTATTGCACAGTGTGAGTGATGGGGAGAGTACTCATTATAGGCGCGGGAGGAGTAGGTAGAGTCGTTGCGCACAAGTGCGCACAGGTGCCGGAGGTATTTGCGGATATAATGCTGGCTAGCCGCACCCTTGCAAAGTGCCTGCAGATAGGGAAGGAGATAAAGGAGAGTACAGGAAGGCACATAGAAGTAGCTGAGGTGGATGCTGACGACGTTGCAGACATTGTTTCCCTGATCAAGAAGTTCAATGC
>CAZLPL010000010.1:0-11609 GCA_964561405.1 Microcaldota archaeon | reverse complement strand
ATATATGTGGCGCTGCCATACCAGGACCTGAAGATAATGGACGCGTGCCTTGAAGCCGGTGTTAACTACATAGACACTGCAAACTATGAGCCACCTGATGATGCGCATTTTGAATACAGCTGGCAGTGGGCATACCAGGATAGGTTCAGGGAGAAAGGCATTATGGCCGTGCTGGGAAGTGGCTTTGACCCGGGAGTATCAAACATATTCTGCTCGTACGCGCAGAAGAGCCTTTTTGATGAGATAAATTACGTGGACATACTGGATTGCAATGCGGGCAGCCATGGCCACCACTTCGCCACAAACTTCAACCCAGAGATAAATATACGGGAAGTGACGCAGACGGTGAGGCATTGGAATGACGGGGAGTGGGTGGACAGCCCCGTGATACTCGACCCTAAAAGCGTTCATTTCAGCTTTGATTACCCAGTAGTGGGAAGGAGGGAGAGTTACCTTCTCTACCACGAGGAACTGGAATCCCTTGCAAAGAACATAAAAGGGCTTAGAAGGATAAGGTTCTGGATGACCTTCTCGGAAAACTATCTGACACACCTACGCGTGCTCCAGAATGTGGGGCTTACACGCATAGATGAGGTAGACTACGAGGGCAAGAAGATAGTTCCAATAAAGTTCCTTAAGTCACTGCTCCCGGATCCTGCAACGCTAGGAACAGGGTATACCGGCAAGACAGTCATAGGAAACGTTATGACTGGATTGAAGGATGGCAAGAAGAAGTCGGTATACATATACAACGTATGCGACCATGCAGAGGCCTTTGAAGAGGTGGGAGCTCAGGCAGTCTCCTACACCACAGGAGTGCCAGCAATGATAAGCGCGATGCTTGTGCTTAAGGGAGTGTGGAAGGGAACAGGAGTTTATAACATGGAACAGTTCGACCCAGACCCATTCATGGATGCACTTAACAAGTACGGGCTGCCGTGGAAGCAGGAGGAGTTCAACGGCGAGCTGCCTGAGTAAGATTCACATGGCACCAGAAGCTAAATTTCACGTAGATGAGCTTGCAAGCTTTCCAGAGCAGGTTACTGGCTGTGTGGATAGCCCATGCTTCCTTGTAAACGAAGACCTGCTCATAAGGAACGCAAAGACATTGGAAGGTGTGAGGATACGCACCGGAGCCAAGGTGCTTCTCGCCCTCAAAGCTTTTTCAATGCACAGCGCCTTCCCCGCACTGAGGCAGTACCTTGACGGTGTATGTGCAAGCGGTCCCATGGAGGCACGGCTTGGCAAGGAGGAGTTCGGGAAGGAGGTGCACACATTTGCGCCGGCATACTCTGACAAGGACATGGAGGAGGTGCTAAAGTATTCTGACACAGTAATATTCAACTCAGTAGGACAGCTGAGGAAGTTTAGGGATGCCGTAAGATCCTGCGGCAGGAGGGTGGATATTGGACTGCGAGTTAACCCAGGCTATTCCGAAGTTAAGACAGATCTGTACAATCCCGTCATCAGCGGGTCCAGGCTCGGTGCCCAGCCGGAAGATATCGATGAAGCGGACCTTCAGGGAATAGACGGGCTGCATTTCCACGCCCTCTGCGAGCAGAATGCCGACTCCCTGGTACGTGTGCTTGCATCGTTTGAGCAACGCTACGGAAAGTACATGAAGGGGCTTAAATGGGTAAACTTCGGAGGAGGGCACCACATAACAAGGAAGAATTATGATGTGGACCTGCTCGTGAAGACAATAAATGACTTCAAGGAGAGATACGGAGTAGAAGTCCACATAGAGCCTGGCGAGGCCGTGGCGCTTAATGCAGGAGTACTGGTGGCGACGGTCCTTGACATAGTGCACAACGGCATTGACATAGCCATACTCGATACATCGGCGGAGGCGCACATGCCAGATGTGCTGGCGGCACCGTATAGGCCGGAAATAATAGGCGCAGGCAAGCCAGGAGAGTTGGGGAGAACGTACAGGCTGGGAGGGCTCACATGCCTTGCTGGAGACGTGATAGGCGACTATTCTTTCGATAGGGAACTAAGGCCGGGAGACAGGATTGTCTTCCTGGACATGGCACACTATACAATGGTGAAGACCACCATGTTCAACGGGGTCAGGCACCCGTCCATGGCCATATACAGGCCCTCTAGCGGAAAGGTGGACGTGGTAAGGACGTTTGGGTACGATGATTACAGGAACAGGTTGTCTTAGTTTATGGTGTTTTGATTGCAGCAGCAGGTCTCTTATGGATTGCAGCACACGCAATACGGGGTGGAGCTGATAGATGCGCATTGCCACCTGGAGCTTTTTGACGATTACAGGGTGGCAGTATCTGACGCCAGGATGGCAGGAGTGAGATGGATGGTCACCGCAGGAGGAACAAAGGCCTCGAGCCTTGCAGCCGGGAGGATTGCTGATGGCATCAGCGTGTTTGCGGTGATAGGGGTAGATCCGTCGGCGCCTGCTGATGACGCCTCCTTTGTAGAAGAGATAAAATCGGCAATGGGCAGCAACAAGAACATCATCGGGATTGGAGAGGTAGGGCTTGACTACAAGCTGGCAGAAGTGGACAAGGATTACCAGAAGAAGCTCTTTTCAAGGCAGTTGGAGATTGCTGCAGAGCTTGGCATGCCAGTGGTTGTGCATGCCAGAGGCGCAATATCAGAGGCAATGGAGATGATTGCCGAAAGGGGAGACGTGCGCTGCATGATGCATTTCTTCGAGGGAGACGAGAAACAGGCAGAAAGGCTTGCTGGCGACGGGCACCTGATATCCATACCACCTATCGAGTCTTCGAGAAGGAGAAGGGTTATAAATGCAGTCGGATTAAGTAATATTGCGGTAGAAACGGATTCACCCGTTGTTGGAAAGAGCCCCATAGACGTAATAAGGACAGTGGGGTGGATAGCCCAGATAAGGGGTGTCTCCTTCAACGATGCGGCCACAAGGATAACGCAAAATGTTAAAAAGCTCTTCGGTATATGATTATTAGGTTGGGCTCGTAGCTCAGCTTGGATAGAGCAGCACCCTTCTAAAAAACATGAGGAAAGGTGATGGTCGCGGGTTCAAATCCCGTCGAGCCCGCGATACAAAGTGATGCACATGGCAAGCAATCCCGATTTCGATGGCAAAATCCTTGACATAAAACAGCAGATAGACATGCTGCTGAACGACAACAGCGTACCCAGGAACGTCAAGACTGCGCTGAGCGATGCGAGGAAGGCACTTGACCAGCCGGAAGCGGAATACTCTGTGAGGTCGTCGGCGGCCACTTACAAGATAGATGAGATAAGCAATGACATAAACCTGCCGCCTTATGCAAGGACCGTGATATGGAACATGCTGAGCCTTCTGGAGTCGATAAAGGAGTGACGTCACACCTTTAGCCCCCATTCCATCACAGCGGCTGGTTTTCCAGCCAGGGATTGCCGATCTGCCCTGTGCAGGAATATATATTTGATGCTACATAGTGATAGCGGGGTCTTTTTGTCAGATAACATTCGGGTTAAGGAGCTTGCTGGGAGACTCAGCGGGATTGCCATGATAAGCTCAGATATATCCGACGTAGACCTCGAAGGGCACGATATCGAATTCCTGGTTGCACACATAACAGAATATTTTGAAGGCGCGGAGAAGCCGACAATAGTCACGCGTGAAATAATAGGCAAGGTGACTGACAAAAAGGATGCGCAGCAGCCTAAGGTGGAGGTTCTTGGCACTCTGGATTTCAGGTCCACTGCCAAGGAAGTGCCTTCGAATTTTTCAGTGCGTGATGTAGACGTGCAGAAGACTGTGGGGACGGTTGGGGATTTCACAGAATACTTCAACAGCAGGATGAATAAGCTCAGGGAGTTCCTGCACTCGGGGCAGTCGAGCAGGCTCTCCGGGATGATGAAGAGCATAGAGTCACTGAAACAGTATACGAGCGGGAAGGAGGTGACCGTGGTGGGCATGGTCTACGAGAAGGCGGTGACAAAGAATGGCCATGTGCTGGTCACAATGGAGGATGAGACGGGCACTGTCAAGGTCCTTTTTCCGAAAGCAGAGAAGCTCAGCAGGGGATACGCCCTATTCAACGCGTCCATGAAGCTGATAAACGACGAAGTCATAGCAGTCCGCGCCAAGATATCTGCGCCGGACTTCATAATAGCCAGCGAGATTGCGCATCCGGACATACCTGTTCACGTGAGAAAGAACACCGAAGAGGACATAGCAGTGGGCTTCATGTCCGACGTGCATGTGGGGAGCAAGCTCTTCATGTCTAAACAGTTCACAAGATTCCTGGACTGGATCAATGGGAAGTTGGATTACCGGAGGGAATTGGCGGGAAAGATTAAGTACATAACCGTTAGCGGCGACCTTGTGGACGGCATAGGGGTTTATCCAAACCAGGAAAAAGAGCTTGCCATAGACGACATATACAAGCAGTACAAGGAGATGTTTGAACTCTTTTCTAAGGTGCCTGACTATGTTGAGGTGTTCCTGATGACAGGGAACCACGACGCGGTGCAGAGGGCCGAGCCGCAGCCGAGGCTGCCGCAGGAGTTCTACAAGGACTTCAAGCTGAGCAACATACACCTGGTCTCCAACCCGGGATATGTAAAGGTTCACGGGCTGAAGATACTGGGATACCATGGCACCTCTCTGGATTCTGTAATACAGGGCATACCTGGCTGCAGCTACACGAAACCAGAGGGGGCAATGCTAGAGGTGCTGAAAAGGAGGCACCTATCGCCAATATACGGGGACAATCCCATAGTCCCGAGCAAGAGCGACCCGATGGTTATAGACGAGGTGCCAGACATACTGCACATGGGGCACCTGCACAAGAATGGATATGATGAATACCATGGCACGCTGATAGTTAACAGCGGCACCTGGCAGGCCAGGACCGAATTCCAGGTGCGCATGGGTCACGTACCCACACCTGCAGTCATGCCGGTTTACGAGACGGGAAGATCGCAGCTACATGCAGTGGATTTCAATGTGCAGGTGTAAGGATGGATAATAATCAATATTTCTCATCGCTCTCCGAAGAATTCGATAAGGCTTACGCTGTGGCCAAGAAGGCCAGGCTTAGGGGCCTCGACCCGAAGGAGAATGTTGAGATATATCCTGCGCCTGACCTTGCTAGTAGGGTCGAGGGATTGATAAGCCTGTCTGGAGCAGCAGACATGATAAGGAAGCTTGATAAGAGGCAGTCCAAATCCAGGCTGGCGTTCGATGTGGTAGAGGAGATCTGCAAGAACTCAAGGTTCGATGAGTTGGATACGGTAAGGCGCATAGAAATAGCGGTCAGGGTGGGCGCTGCAATACTTACTGACGGGGTACTTGTAGCGCCTACAGAAGGCATCAGCGGAGTGGAGCGCTACAAGAATCCGGACGGGACTGACTACATAGCTATAAGGTATGCAGGGCCGATCAGGGGCGCCGGAGGCACGGCAGCTGCCCAATCCGTAGCGCTTGCAGACTATGCAAGGAGAATATTCGGCATAGGCCAGTACAAGCCTACGCAGGATGAAGTGGAAAGGTACGTTGAGGAGGCGGAGCTTTACCATTCCAGGGCAGCAAGGCTGCAGTATAAGCCCCCTGACGATGACCTGCGTGTCATAGTCAGCAACTGCCCGGTGTGCGTAGACGGGGTGCCTACTGAAAGCACGCTCGAGATAGGGGTGCATGCAAACCTTAGGAGAATGACATATGGCGGCAAAGAGGTGCCAATAACAAACAAGGTGAGGGGAGGAGTGCCGCTGGTGCTGTGTGAAGGTATCGCGCAGAAGGCCAAGAAGCTTATAAAGGAGGTCAAGGGAGTCGGGCTTGACTGGGACTGGCTTAACAGCATAATAAAAGTGGATGCGAAGAAATCGGGAAGCACATCTGCCCCTGTCTCCACATTCCTGGATGAGCTTGTGGCGGGGAGGCCAATACTTGCGTACCCGAACTTTGTAGGCGGATTCAGGCTAAGGTATGGGAGGAGCAGGTATACAGGAATAGCCGCTAAGGGGTTCAGCCCTGCCACAATGATACTTACCATGGGATTCATAGCAGTAGGGACACAGCTCAAGATGGAGTCCGCAGGAAAAGGGTGCATTGCATCCCCTGTGGATTCGCTGGAAGGGCCTTTCGTAAGGCTGAAGAATGGAGACGCGATGAGGATAAATGACGCAGAGACTGCAATGAAGCATAAGGACGACGTAGAGAAGGTGCTTTCCCTTGGGGACATACTGATAACATACGGGGATTTCAAGAAATCGAACTCCCAGCTGAAGCCGACCAGCTTCGTTGAGGAGTACTGGCAGGAGAAACTAGCTGCGGCAGGATATGCGCAGCGCGTGGACCACAAGGGCATTGGCTTCGACGAGGCGTATTCGCTATCATTAAGATACAAGGTGCCGATACACCCCAGGTTCCTTTTCGAATTCCAGGCAGTGGGCAAGGAGGAAATATCAGAGCTTGCCCTCACCATAATAAGGACATCTGGAGTCAAGTGCGACCTGCTCGAGGACGTCGGAGAGACGCGCATAGCCAACTCCGCTTCGGTAAAGTCCACCTTGGAACTTCTCAACGTCGACCATAAGGTGGAGGGGGATAGGCTGGTGCTGGATAGCGAGATAGCCAAGAGTGTCATAGCCTCGCTGGGCTTTGCTTCGGGAGAGGAAGGCAGGCTTGGCATAAGCGAACTTGTGGTTGACAAGTATGATGCCTCAAGCACGGATGTGCTGTCGATGCTAAACAAAGTGTCCCCATTCGTAATACCAAAGCGCTCCACATACATAGCGGCCAGGATAGGTAGGCCGGAGAAAGCCAAGGAGAGGCTCATGAAGCCGGCGCCTAACGTCCTCTTCCCCATAGGAGCCTACGGGGGCAGGGACAGGAACGTGACCAGCGCCTATGTGTCCGGCTCTAAGAAATTCCGCTCGGACATAAGAGTGGACCTTGCAAATTACAAGTGCCCGAAGTGCAAGAGGCTCGTGCCTGGAGCATACTGTTATGACTGCGGCATGAGGGCAGAGGTAGAGAGATGGTGCAGCACGTGCAATAGGGTCTCCTTGGGTACGACGTGCAGCGTCTGCAAGGGAGAGACGCAGGGATTCAGCAAGAGGGATATAGACCTGACAAGGCTGGTGACGGAAGCCAGCAAGAGGCTGGGAAACGTAAAGATACCTGCAGTGGTAAAGGGAGTCATAGGGATGACCAACTATGACAAGTGCATAGAGCCGATAGAGAAGGGGATACTCAGGGCCGAGCATGGTGTTTACATATTCAAGGACGGGACTTCTAGATTTGACGCCACTGACGTCCCGGTGACCCATTTCTATCCTGAGGAGGTAGGCGTAAGCGTGGATAAGCTTAGGGAGTTGGGCTACACTACAGACTGCTATGGGAACGACCTATTGGATCCCGGCCAGCTAGTGGAGATGAGGCACCAGGATGTCATACTCAACGTTCACTGCGCAGACTATATGCTGAATGTGACGAAGTTTGTTGACGAGATGCTTGTGCGCCTCTACGGGATGGAGCCGTTCTATAATGCAAATACAATAGGGGACATGGTAGGCAAGCTGATGATAACCCTTTCCCCACACACTTCCTGCGGAGTGCTCAACAGGGTTATAGGGTTCACCAAGGCCAACGTTGGGCTTGCGCATCCGTACATCATATCTGCTAGGAGGAGGAATTGCGACGGAGATGAGGACACCACCATGCTCCTACTGGACGCGCTTATAAACTTCTCAAGGGAGTACCTTCCACAGACAGTTGGAGGTACCATGGACACCCCGCTCATACTCACGCTGAACGTGAAGCCGGAAGAGGTAGACGATGAGGTGCATGCGATGGAGACGGTGGACAGGTATGGCCTCGAGTTCTACGAGAAGACCATGAACTACCCATACCCTTCAGAAGTAAGGCCAGGGATAGTGGAAGACAGGCTCGGAAAGCCCGAGATATACCAGGGCATAAAGTTTACCCATGGGTCTTCGTCACATGCAATTCAGGATTCTCCGAAGAGGAGCACTTACACAACGCTCAAGACGATGCAGGAGAAGCTTGATGCTGAGTTTGCGCTGATGAGCATGCTCAAGAGCGTAGACATAAAGGACGCTGCAAGGAAGGTTATAATAAGCCACTTCATACCGGACCTCATAGGAAACCTGCACTCCTTCTCCAGGCAGATACTGCGCTGCTCGAAGTGCAATGCCAAGTACAGGAGAGTGCCGCTCTCAGGCATATGCAGGCGGGATGGGGGAAAGCTGCTGCTTACGATATCAAAGGGCAGCATCGAGAAATATCTTGAAGTGGCAATAGGCCTTGCGGAGAAGTACAATCTGGACGCGTACATAAGGCAGAGGCTTTACCTGATAAAGGACGAGATAAGGGATATATTCGTAGACAATACTGCGCAGGCATCTGACCAGAAACAGTTCAGCCTACTGAAATTCGTATGAGGCCTACCTCTTTGATGCCACTGACTTTATGGCGGCTTCCAGTATGTCCATCCCTTCAGAAAGGTCCTTTAAGGATATGGTTATCGGAGGTATTATGCGCAGGGTGGAAGTGCCTGCAGGAAGCATGACCAGGCCATTCTTGAAGCATGTCTCTATTATCATGTCCCTTTCCTTGGCGGCTGGCTCCTTAGTCTTGCGGTCCTTGACGAACTCCACGCCTACCATCAGCCCTATTCCGCGCACATCGCCTATGAACTCGCACGATTCCTTGAGCTCGTTAAGCCTGGACATTATTATCCTCCCTTTGGTTCTTACCTGCTCCTCGATGCTGCCCATATTGGCCTTGACATACCTAAGCAATGCATGGCCTGCGGCAACTGAGACAAGGTTGCCTCCGAAGGTATTCGCGTGGGCTCCGGGAGGCATGTCCCCTAGGGAGCGCCTGGTAACCGTTACACCCATTGGAAGACCTGCACCTACAGCCTTTGCCATGGAGTATATGTCAGCTTCTACTCCGAAATTGTCAAGTGCAAGAAACTTTCCTGTACGCATGTATCCGGCCTGTACCTCGTCTGATACCAGAAGGATGCCGTTGTCTGAAGCTATCTTCCTGACTTTCTTGACGAACTCCTTCGGAGGCACGATGTACCCACCCTCGCCCTGCACAGGCTCTATGAAGAGGGCCGCTACCTCCTTTGGAGAGACCTCCTTGGATAGAGGGTAATCGTTTATGTAATCAGCGCACGCTACGCCGCATGATGGATATTCCATTGATAACGGGCACCTGTAGCAGTAGGCATATGGCACATGGACGACAGAATTAAAAGGGCCGAAACTCTCACGCTGCACAGCCTTGGAAGAGGTCAGCGATAGCGATCCGTATGTCCTACCGTGGAAGGCATTGTAGAAGCCCATGAGGTACTGCCTCGCAGTGAACTTCCTTGCAAACTTTATGGCGGCCTCGTTAGCCTCAGTGCCTGAATTTGAGAAGAAGACCCGACCGAATCCCTTAGGGAACATTGATACCAAGTCCTCTGCGAAAGCCACGGGCTCCTCTGCGTAGAAATCAGTGAATGCCGAGTGCATGAGCCTTGAGACCTGGTCATTCACAGCCTTCCTTACAGAAGCGTTAGCATTGACTCCGAAGTTGTATACAGATATAAAGGAGGAGAAGTCTATGAACCTATTCCCGGATACATCGTACACGCTACTGCCATCGCCGTGATGAGGCACGAAGGGCACGTCGCCTTTCGTGGTGGTTATCATCACCTTCTGGTCGCGGGCCATTATGTCCTTTATCCTTCCTGTTAGCTTAAAACCCATCAGAACCTATAGGATAGCTGCTGGAAAGTATTTATTCATTGCTCTTCTGCTTTGGCTTCGGCTTCGCCTTGACATCAGCTGCAGGCTGCGTGCGCTGCGCGGTGTCCTTTGGAGTCGCACCTATCTTGGACTCCTCTATTTCGAGGACCTTTGCCATCTTGGCCTTGTCCTTTATGTCGACAGTCTCCGTTATGAACTCGAGGTGCTTTATGTTGCTCTTCCTCTCCCTAGGCCTTGCGGAGCTTATTATCATCACGAAGTTAGGGTCTATGACCTTTGTAACTACTGCCTTGCTTCCTGCGTCCCTTCCAAATCTCTTTATACAAATTCTTCCTTCTTCCAAAAGTACCATTTTATCACATTGCGTTTCTCTTTTTGAAGTTCTCAAGTATTATGTCTGCTATCTCGGCCGGAGCCTTGCTGTCCGTCTTGATTATGATGTCGAAAGGCGACTTGTCGTTCCATATATCTATGTTGTAAAGCTTCTTGTACACGTTGAGGTTCTCCTCATCCCTTATCTTCACTATCTTCATTGTTTCGGATATGTTGGAGTTGTCGCGCTTGCCCATTCTCTCCGCGCGGGTCTTTAGGGTTCCGTCCAGCCAGACCTTGAAGCCCTTCTTGCATATCCATGCAACGGTGTAGCTTGTGACCACTATATTGCCTGCCTCTATCTTCTTTATAAGGCGCCTGTCTGCTTCGTTATCGAAGTCAGGATTATCCTTCCTCTCATCGAGGAACTTTAGCCCTTCATCAGTGTCCCACCAACTGTCCCCATGCGCATTGTATCCGCGCTCCGCGGCCATCTCCTTGAGTATGTCTCCACCACCTATGGCCTTTATCTTGAGCCTCTCTGCGAGGATCCTTGCCACTGTAGTCTTCCCGGCGGCGGGCTTTCCGGAGATTATTATCGCTTCCATAAACTCGCTTCCGGCTAGTGCGACATCATTTGGAGCACATAGGCCTTGTCGACTACGCTTATGTCATTGAGCTTCATCTCCCCCTGTTCTATCCTGCTTGCTAGCTTTATAACGTTTCCAGTGCACTTTGCACAAAGAACGCCTCCGAACTTGCGTGAGTTTGTTCCGGAGCTCCTTCCTCTTCCTTTCTCATGTATGCCATTAAGCTCCTGGCGGCATATTGCGCAGTGCGGCAACGAGTTGGACCTCCTCTTGTAATGGACGACGTGCCTGTTCTTGGGGGTTACCCTGTCAAGCCTCCTGAGACTTCTTGATCTATGCATTGGTTTTGGCAATATAGCACCTTAAGCGTTATTTGATAATGCATCTTCGGCAGGGCCGGCGGATGCTGCCCTCTTTGCGGCCATCTTGTCGTACACAGCTATCACGGCCTGTGAGAGCATGCCGAGCACAAATGCGACGGCTACGAAGAAGCTTGAGTAAGTCAGTTTGAACGAGAGTAGGGTTATGCTGAAGTTCTGATTGCCGAATATGTAAGGCAACGCAAAGTACACGAGTATTACGAATACTGGAAGCACTATCATGCTGGCCTTGAGCTGATGCTTCATCATCTCTGATGTCAACGCTGCCATCTCCTTCTGCTCTGCGTCCATAATCTCACGGCTTGTATTACGGTCAAGCTTACGCATGTTGGCCATCTTGGCGTTGAGCTGTACTCTTATCTCCCTTATTCGCTTTACATTTGATATCTTTCTCTGGGCTATGATTGAGACTGCAACGTATCCTGCTGCGATTAGCGCTAACTCTAAAGCTATGAAATTCATTTGGGCACCATTATTTCACGGATAATCCGTAGGACTTCCGCGGTGGCTTCGTCTTGCCTTCCTTGTTGGTTATATATTATGTATATTGGTATATTTAAATATACCGCAAACGTCGATATGATAGATATATTGACGC
>CAZLPL010000009.1:0-16393 GCA_964561405.1 Microcaldota archaeon | reverse complement strand
AATCAAAAAGCACCATTGGAAGCCCACGACATTCAGTCGCGGGAGGATGTCACATTTAAAGAATAGCTACGACTTCGATCATGGTCCGGCCAGTCGCCAGTCAGATTATATTCCTGAGTATTGTGCTCAGTATGACATAGCCATCCCTGAACGTACGCAGCTTAGGATCTCCAGCCTGCCTCTTCTTCTCCACGCTGGGCACCTCTATGGTCTTAAGCCCGCTCTTCACCGCCTTGATGTTTATCTCAGTCTCTATCCCAAAGCCCTTCTCCACCAGCTTCATTTTGCGCATCGCGCTCCTGCTAAAGCTCCTGTAGCCGTAGCACATGTCGCTGTACCTGGAGCCAAAAATGGCATTTACCATGCAGACAAAGAACCTGTTGCCAAGGACCCTAAGGGGCGGCATGTCCTCAGAGCTTCCGCCAGACATGAACCTCGAACCCATGCACACATCATAGCCTATCTCTATACCCTCTACTAAAAGCCCCAGTTCCCTGGGCTCATTGGACAGGTCAGCATCCATTGACACCAGCACTCTTCCCCTGGCAGCCTTAAGGCCTTTCACAAGGGCAGACCCTTTTCCGGCATCATCGTATATGACCTTCGCGCCAAGCATTTTCGATACCCTTACGGTATCATCGCTGGAGTGGCCATCTACGACTATTACCTCATACCTCCTTCCGGCCAGCATCTTCTTCACTCCGGTTATTACCTTTCCCATGTTCCTGCCTTCATTAAGTGCAGGTATCACAACAGAGATATCTATTTTGCTATCCATCGGTCCACACGTCGGTTTCAACAGAATCTGGTCTACTTTTTTAATCGTAGCATACCTTAATTAATATTTTCGGGCAGACATTAATTCACCCACAGTGCTCAAAATGAATTACACGAAACTGGCAGGACTTGGGCTTACTGCATTGAAGAACAACTTTGCCAGGCTTGACCGGCCTTACAAACTGACATTTTCGATAACCTACTCGTGCCAGTCTAGGTGCCTAACCTGCAATATATGGAAGATGAGGCCCACAGGCGAGCTCGACCTTAGGGAGGTACAGGCATTCGCCAAGAAGAACGATTACTTTAGATGGATAGAGATAACCGGAGGGGAGCCGTTCCTTAGGAGCGACATCGTAGACATAGTAAAGGCGTTCGCAGAATCCTCAAAATCCCTATACGTCCTGACAATGCCTACTAATTCGCTGTGCAACACCGATTCTGTGGCAAGGCGCATAGAGGAGATACTGGCGATAGGCATACCAAAGGTCTCGATAACCATAAGCCTTGACGGATATCGCGAGCTCCACGACAGGATACGTGGCATACCTGGAAACTTCGACAAGGCGATGGCCATGGCGAGGAAGCTCAAGGAGCTCCAGTCAAGGTACCCCAACCTCTTCTTCGTTTTCGGATACACTATGTCAAAGTTCAACCAGGGCATGCTGGAGAAGACGATTGCTGCTGTAAAGGATGAACTTCCTTGGGTAGGGCCTGGCAATTTCCATGTGAACGTGGGCCAGATGTCCGATATTTACTATGCAAATAAGGAGCTTGACCTAAGGCCGGATAAGGGCATTGCTTCCAGCGAGATCTCCTGGCTGGTAAGGAACAGGGGTGTGAATATAGGCACAATACCAATTATAGAGGCCACATTCCTCAAGAAGCTTATAGATTATGTAAAGACTGGCAAGAGCCCAATGAAAGGCAAATCAATGGACGCATCACTATTCATGGACAGTTATGGCAACGTTTACCCTTCAATAATGTGGGGAAGGAAAGTCGGCAGCATACGCGACACCGGCTACGACCTGGCACCAATCTGGAAGAGCCCTGACGCCGACGGGGTCAGGAAGCTCATATCCGAAGGGAAGGAGCCTAGCGCATGGACTGCATGCGAAGCCTACCAATCGATAGTGGGCAACATAAGCAGTATGCTTATATGATTTGGTGGCTGCGATGTACATACTTGGTTTGTGGGATGGTCATGATTCTGGAGCTGCCTTGATAGAGGACGGCAAGATACTATTCGCATCCAACGAAGAGCGCTACACCGCCAGGAAGCTAGAGGTGCGCTTTCCAAGGAATGCCATAAATGCCGCGCTTGATTACTCTGGCGTAAGCCCCTCAGAGGTCGGGATAGTGTCCTTCCCAACAACCGAATTCACCAAGACACTGTCAAGGGTATTTCCTTTCCAGAAGGAGGCATACTACCAGTTCAGGAGGCGGAAGATGCTAAAGCCCAGGCTGGATTGGCTTATGCATTACACCAAATATTCTATGACACGTATCGGCGTGACTCCTATGTGCTGCTCCATAAGCAGGCACATAGTCTCAAGTGAACTGCGTTCCATGGGCTTTGGGAACTTCCAGACATACTGCATAGACCACCATTCGGCCCACGCTGCAACCGCCGCATTCACATCAGGCATGAAGAAGGCACTGGTCATAACGCTCGACGGGCTGGGCGACGGTCTGTCCGGGTCCGTAAGCATACTTGACAACGGCACACTAGAGCGCGTCAGGTCTATACCTGCGCGCGATTCGCTAGGGGTATTCTACGAGCAGGTAACCAACATAATAGGCATGCGCGAGCTGGAGGACGAAGGAAAGGTCATGGCCATGGCGGACTACTCCTTTCCGTTCGGCTTCGGCAAGAACAAGTTCAGGGATTTCTTCAAAGTTGAGGGAGTAAGCATAAAGGCCAAGTACGGCCCGGTGGCTCAGTACGATCTTCTCAGCAGGATGGCATGGTCTATGCCAAGGGAGCAGTTTGCATACATGGCGCAGCAGCTTGTCGAGGAAGTTGTCACTAAGTTCGTTTCAAATGCCGTAGATGAGTATGGGATAGGCGCAGTGGCTTTTGCCGGAGGGCTCATGTCAAACATAAAGGCCAACATGAGGATACGCGAACTCGAAGGAGTGAAGAGCTGGTACATCTTCCCGCACATGGGCGACGGCGGCATAGCGCTAGGGGCAGCGCTTCATGCAAACTACATCTACAGCGGCACTTCATCATACGAATTCGCTAACGCCTATCTTGGGAGGTCATATGGGGATGACGATATCAAGTCCGCACTCAAAGGGGAGAAGGGGATAACATTTGAGCACGACACGTCAAAACATTCACACGCCGCGGAGCTTATAGAAGATGACAATTATGTCATGTGGTTCCAGGGCCGCATGGAGTATGGCCCGAGGGCTCTAGGAAACAGGTCTATACTGGCTAACGCCGCATCGGATAGCGTAAAAGAGAAACTCAATTTATATGTAAAGCAGAGGGAATGGTACCAGCCTTTCGCACCGTCAATGCTCTCCGAAGAGGCTACAAGGCTTCTCAAGGATGTCAAGGGGCATGACAGGTTCATGACGATGGGGTACAGGATAAAGGATTCCGCAAGGGAGGTAATGAAGTCAGTCATACATGTAGACAATACTGCTAGGGCGCAGATGGTTGGCGACGAAAATGAGAACTATAGAAAGCTGCTCTACGAAGTGAAACGCCGTTCGGGGCACGGCGTTGTGCTGAATACTAGCTTCAACCTCCACGGTCTTCCCATAGTAATGTCCCCAAAGGACGCCATACGCACTCTCAAGGAGACGGGGTCCAGGCACCTGTTCCTGGGGGACTATTTCGTTGAGAACAGTGCGGCAAAAGGTGCACCCCGATGAGGATTGCGTTCGTCTATGACGTGCCCTATCCTTGGCATGTCGGCGGAATAGAGTCGATGAACTTCAACGAGGCCGAGGAGCTTGCCAAGTGGCACGATGTGCATTATTTCACAACCCGATGGCCTGGGATGATGGATAATGAATTCGTCAAGGACAAGATACGATACCATGCGTATACGAATGTCAACCAGCCAAAGATATATCCCAACGGGCGTCGATCCGTATGGCAGGCATTCCTGTTCAAGCTCTCGCTCCTCAGGATGTTTCGGTACCGTTTCGATGTGGTCATCACTAACCAGTTTCCCGTACTGCATCTGCCGGTAGTAAGGCTGTTTTGCGCTCTCACTGGGGCGAAGCTTGTTATAGAGGTGGCGGAGGCATGGGACGAAGCCTATTGGAAGAAGTACCTGGGGACGTTGCCAGGGAAGCTTGCATACCTGTACCAGTGTGCAATGATCAGGGGCGCAAGTGCTTACATAACCATATCCAGCAAGACCACATCAGAATTGATGGGCCTGGGCATTGGCCGCAGCAAGATAAGGGAATTTGCACCGGCAATAGACGACAGGACGCTTGAGCGGATAAGGGCAAAAGGGGGCAGGAGGGAGAGGCGCGTCATATTTTCAGGAAGGCTGATAAAGGAGAAGAGGGTTGGCAGATGGATCAGCCTCTTCGCATCAGCAGTCTCCATGGACAAATCCATAAGCGGCGTGATAATAGGCAAGGGCCCGGAGCGCGATAGCCTTGAACGGCAGATACTCAAGCTCGGCCTTAAAGGAAGGCTCGAGATACGCGATTTTTTCGGGAATGTGTCCGAGTTCCATGCGTATGTCAGGGATTCGTCAGTCGTGCTGAACATGTCTGAAAGGGAAGGGCTTGGCATAATAGCGATAGAGGGCATAGCGCTCGGTACGCCTGTTCTGCTGCCCGTGGACACGCCCCTACCAAAGGAAGTGAAGGACATGTGCGTCGTTGCGGAAGAGAAGGACATACCGCCAATGCTCGTAAAGATGTGCAACGGTAAAAAAGATGCATACCTCAAGAACAAAGGCAATCTGAACCTGTTCCGCAAATCCAAGGTGCGGGAGTTCTATGCATCCTTATTCAGGGAGATAGGCGCATCACAGAAACAGACTTAAAACTTGTGTGCCAATAAGCTTGTGATACTCTTGATAAATTACGATGACATAGAACAGAAGTGGCAGAATGCATGGGCCGACGCCAGGATATTCGAGGGCGACATAAACCAGAAGAACCCATATCTGGTCACCGTAGCGTGGCCATACGTGAATGGGCCGCAGCACATAGGCCACATGCGAACCTTCGGCACTGCCGATGTGCTCGCGCGTTATAGGCGCATGTGCGGATACAATGTCCTATTTCCTATGGGATTCCACGCAACAGGCACGCCGATACTTGCATTTGCCAAGAGGATAAAGAACAACGACCAGGACCTGATAGCTGACCTGGAGGTATTCCACATACCCAAAGAGGACATAGGCAAGATGACAGATCCAGTATACATCGCCAACTACTTTTCCAATGAGATTGAGAGGGGCATGCACCGCGCAGGATACAGCATAGACTGGAGGAGGAAGTTCACATCCACAGACCCATTCTTCAGCAAATTCGTGGAGTGGCAGTTCTCCATGCTCAACAAGAAGGGATACCTGGTGAAGGGGAAGCATCCCGTGGGGTGGTGCCCCAACGAGAACCAGGCAGTGGGTATGCACGACACAAAGAAGGACGTGCAGCCTGATATAGAAAGGCAGATAGCAGTAAAGTTCAAGCTCGAGGCTGAAGATTCATATATACTGTGTGCAACGTACCGTCCAGAGACCCTCTCCGGAGTCACAAACCTCTTCATCAGCAACGGATCCAAATACTCCCTGTGCCAGATAGATGGTCAGGAAGGCACCTATTACATTTCAAAATCGGCAGTAGCTCCAATGAAGTTCCAGATGGGGATAACCGAGATAAAAGAGGTGGAGGCTGCAGAGCTCATGTCAAAGAAGTGCACCAACCCGGTAACCGGAACCATGCTTCGCATATTCCCAGGATCGTTCGTAAAGGAAGACGTGGGCACAGGCGCAGTGATGAGCGTCCCTGCACATGCACCTTTCGATTATTCAGAACTACAGAAGCTCAAGGCGCAGGGCCTTGCCATGGACGTAGTGCCCATAAAGGTTCTCGATCTTCCTGCCAAAGAGGGCCAGCATGGGGCTGTTGGGGATGTGGAGCGCTATGTTGACCTGCCTGCCCTGGCTTACATAAGGATGTTCGAAGGCACAATGGCAGAGGCTGAGGCACTCGAAGCCGCCACCAAGCTGTCATACAAGGAGGAGTTCCATTCGGGCAAGATGTCGGCCAAGGGATACGAAGGCATGAGCATACCTGATGCCAGGAAGAAGATTTCGGATGAGATGCTCTCAGGATCAAAGGCGCTTGAACTATACTCCCTTGCTAATGCGCCTGTCACATGCCGCTGCGGGCAGCGCGTGGTGGTTAACCTGGTGGAGCAGTGGTTCCTGAACTACGGGAACGAGGAATGGAAGGACCTTGCAAGAAACGCCTTTTCAGGAGTTGCGGTCCTGCCTGAAAAGACCAGGAACGCATTCGACGCAGCCATAGAATGGATAGACCTCAGGGCCGTGGCCCGCGCGCAGGGACTTGGAACAAGGTTCCCTCTTGATCCCAACTACATAATAGAGTCCCTTTCAGATTCGACAATCTACATGGCCTTCTACACGATCTCGCACTTCCTCAAGGGCATCGACGTGAATAAGCTCAAGCCTGAGGTCTTCGATTATATCTTTCTAGGCTCAGGAAAGCCAGAGGACGTTGAACAGTCCACCGCGGTGGATTATCAGCTCGTGAAGAAGTGCCGCGATTCGTTTGACTACTGGTACAGGATGACATCAAGGCACTCCGGCCCTGACCTTATATTTAATCATCTCACCATGTACGTATTCAACCACGCCACAATATTCGCAAAGGAGTACTGGCCAAAACAGATAGTGGTGAACGGTTCAGTGCTGAGCGAGGGGGAGAAGATGTCCAAGAGCCTTGGCAACATAGTGCCCCTGGCCGATGCATTCTCAAAGTACGGCGCCGACGTTGTCAGGACCATGGTGCTTGGCGGGGCGGACCTTTTCAGCGATTCCGAATTCAGCGAGGATGCCGCAAAGGGCGTGGATGATAGGTTCTCCTACATATACGACCTAGCTGCCAAGCTAGCTTCGATGGACACGTGTGAGTTAAGGCATATGGACTATTGGCTGTATTCAAGGCTGAACAAGAAGATCAAGGATGCTAGCGCAAGGATGGAAAAGTTGGAGCTGCGCGGAGTCAGCACTGCAGTGATATATGATTCCGTCCTGGAGCTCAGGAAGTACCTTTCCAGGGGAACTCCAAATGGGATCGTGATGAAGGACTTCCTTACAGGAATAACGCTGATGATGTCACCAATAGCCCCACACGTGGGCGAGGAGATATGGCATCTTCTGGGGAACAACTCCTTGGTCGCTACTGAGAGGTGGCCTTCTGCAGATAACTCCCTGATAAGCGAGGACGTTGAACGCGAGGAGGACATGCTCGAGGGAGTGATATCAGACACAAAGCAGGTAATGGCCATGATGAGGAAGAATGGGAAGGAGTCCAAGCATATAACGCTTATTGTTGCAAGCGACTGGAAGAGGACACTCTCCGAGAAGCTTGTCAAGACACGGAACATGGGGCAGGTAATGTCTGAGCTGAGCTCAGATCCTGCAAACCTCAAGGCACTGGAGGCCCGGGGACTGGGAGTCGGCGGCATGGAGGCGGTTGCTAAGTACCTGAAGCAGATCTCCAAGAAGCCTGTGACTGTCGCCGGCATCGGATCTAGCCAGGCAGACGAGTTCAAGCTGCTGGAAGAATCAGCTGGTTACCTTTCATCATCGCTAGGCTGTGCCGTGAGTGTCGAAATGGAAGCAAAGTCAAAGTCCCAGAGAGCCCCTAATGCAATGCCCCAGAGGCCCAGCATAGATCTATCCGTCTGACAAGCTGCTTATAATCAGAACAGTCTCATTCCAGAATACATCATGGAGAAGAACAGCGCCACTACAAGTGCAAATACCATATACACCACAAGTTCAACTCCCACGATGCTGAAGAGGAAGAGGAACGTCACTATCATCATTGCTGCATACACTCCCTTGTTCCATCTCAGTACCTTGCTGCCGTCAAGCGGATATATTGGAAGCATGTTGAAGAAGGCAAGCCATACGCTTATGAACATCACTATGCCCACCATCTTCTGGATGTATGGGGCCGTAGGGTGCACGCCCAGGTATACGCTTATTCCCAGGAATACCAGGAAGACCGCGAAGTTGGTCAGAGGGCCTGCAAGTGACACATATCCATCCTCCTCCTGGGTGAACCTGCTGGTGTATATCATGGTGGCTCCAGGTATGCCTATCAGGAATCCAACCGCCGCGCTTACAAGCGTTATTACGACTCCCATCTCGGACATCCTGAATGCGGCTATGGCGCCAAACTTCTGTGCGACTATCTTGTGCATATACTCGTGGAGCACGAAGGAAAGAGTGACTGCCACGAAGGCTATGGGTACGAAGTAAATGAATCCCGAAGGGCTGAACAGCCCGCCTATCCCTCCTGAGAAGATGAGTGCGAACGCTATGGTGAGAGCTACGTCTGCTACTACTATGTCCCTGATTTCACCAGAAAGAGAGATCTTGCCATATCTTACCTTCATGAAACCGCTAAATATATCTGCATACATTTATTAAAATGCACACCCAAATTACTCGCGTAAAGCCCCATAGTCTAGTGGTCAAGGATAGCGGGCTCTGAACCCGTTGACGCCAGTTCGAATCTGGCTGGGGCTACTTGATGTTTGTTAGTAGTGCCGTTCTAATAAGGGAAAAGTTGAATTTCAAAGATTAACCTTTTCCGTCTTTCTGACGAGAGGACAAGTTGGGCATTGGATAGTTAGCGAATTTCCCATGTAGTAATCTATTTTGTTGAATGTGTAGGTATAATATATTTTGATGCACAGGTGTAGAAATAGCTTTTAATCACTCCGAGGCATAGCGTACTTATGGCTACAGTAATAACGTCAATTCTACCATTGGATAAAAAACGTGTCTGGAGATCGCGCAGCTGGCCAGGGCATGCGGGCGTCTTCAAGTGAAGTGATAGCTGGCCTTGCGCGCCGCGGGGTTAAAATGTACGCAGCCAATACTGCGCAGGAAGCCCTCCAGACGCTAATGCGCCGCCCTATTGCCACGGGCCTCCCCGAGGCAATAACTGTCCGAAACCCCTCAAGGTGCCATTGACGAGGTTGATGGCATCATGACTGAGATAGATACAGAAACGGGCCGCAAGCTGAATTTCCTGAGCAAAGCCTATGGGAAGCCACGCTCTTCGGCGCTGTCGTCTCTTGCAAGGGCCGCTGGGGATCTCGAACGCTGGAATGAACAGATATTCTACGATCCTGAGCTATCTGCTTCTCTAGGCAAGGGGGTGATGGCCATTCTAGGAATACCTTCTGAACGCAATTGAATGCCTATAATTGCAGCTATTTAAGGAAATTCAGAACTTCCACTAGCATACAAAATGCACGCTGCTTTTTAAAGTTATTTAGCCGAAAAGAATATTGCGACCAATATGTATTACAAATCTTATGCAAGGATAAGGAAGACCAAAAAACTCCTGGAGAGGGTCGCATACGTATCGGTTGGCTCTGACATATTCATCGCGGTCTCCACATATCTTGTACTAAAGAACGTCCAGTACTCAAACTCGCTCCTCATGCTCAGCGACTACGTTGATTTCCTGTTCGTAGTCATAGCAGTATCGCTCTTCCTCCTGGTCATACTGCTGAAATATGCTTCGGTCTTCCCGAAGCGCATCGACTCATTCGTTTTCAACCTGATGCATAAGAGGTACAGGCCTAGTGCAAGGTAAACTGCCTACTTGGCCTGTTTGGTCATTTTTCTCCTAAAAGGAACCAAAAGCTTTAAATATATTATCTCCTATACTGTATAGCGTTCAGCATCGACAGATTCTATAAAAGTCAGCTTCTTCATGCTGTGCAAATATCAACAATAATACTTGGTGAATTAAATGGCAGACAAAAAACCGCACATGAATTTGATATTCATAGGCCACATAGACCACGGAAAGTCAACTACAGTAGGAAGACTGCTCTACGAGACAAAGGCAGTATCAGAGCAGGACATGAAGAAGCTCAAGGAGGAAGTAGCAAAGTACAACAGGCCTACATTCGAATTCGCATTCGTAATGGACCAGCTCAAGGAGGAGAGGGAAAGGGGAATAACAATAGACATAATGCACAGGGATTTCCAAACTTCTAAGTACTACTTCACCATAATTGATGCCCCTGGACACAGGGACTTCGTAAAGAACATGATTACAGGAGCAAGCCAGGCAGACGCCGCAGTGCTTGTCGTATCAACGCCAGACGGAATACAGTCACAGACAAGGGAACATGCATATCTCGCAAGAGTTCTCGGAATAAACCAGCTCATAGTCGGACTCAACAAGATAGATGCCGCTGGATTCGACAAGGCCAAGTTTGATGACACAAAGGCAAAGGTCACAGAGCTGCTCAAGACCGTAGGTTACGATGTCAGCAAGATACTTTTCATACCCTACTCTGCGCTTGAAGGATCCAATGTGGCTGCAAAGTCAGACAAGCTTTCATGGTACACCGGGCCAACGCTTCTTGAGGCACTTGACATGCTCGTGCTTCCAAAGAAGCCTGTGGACAAGCCTCTTAGGCTCCCAGTTCAGGACGCATACTCAATCTCAGGTTTCGGAACAGTACCTGTAGGAAGGGTAGAGACCGGAATCATGAAGGTAGGTGAGAATATTATAATAATGCCTGCAGGCGTCAAGGCTGAGGTCAAGTCAATAGAGATGCACCACCAGCAGCTACAGCAGGCAGAGCCTGGCGACAATGTTGGTTTCAATGTAAAGGGAATCGAAAAGAAGGACGTGAAGAAGGGTGACGTGGTAGGGCCTGTAAGCAACCCACCAACAGTGTGCTCAGAATTCACCGCACAGATAGTCGTGATAAACCACCCGACTGCAATAGCACCTGGATACACGCCTGTCTTCCATATCCACACTGCGCAGATAGCTGCTACAGTGACTGAGATAGTGGAGAAGAAGGATCCAAAGACCGGCCAGACGCTTCAGAAGAACCCAGAGTTCATAAAGAACGGGGACGTTGCAATAGTCAAGATAAAGCCTACACGGCCAATAGTCATAGAGAAGTTTGCGGACTTCCCACCTCTTGGCAGGTTCGCAATAAGGGACATGGGCCAGACGGTTGCAGCAGGAGTAGTCCTTGACGTAGTCAAAAAGCAGTGATTGATTGCCTGTAGCAAGAATAAAGATAATAAGCCGGAACACAAAGGATGCAAGGTCCATAGCTAGCCAGATAGTTGGCATAGCGAAGGAGGCCGGGATCAAGTTCAAGGGTCCTGTCGCACTACCCACTAGAAGGCTCAAGATCTCCACAAGGAAGACTCCTTGTGGAGATGGATCCCACACCTATGAGCACTGGGAGATGCGCATACACAAACTTCTTGTGGAGATAGATGGCAGTGACCAGGCGCTTAGGCACGTGATGAGGATACTTGTACCTGACACGGTTCAGATAGAAATGTCGCTCTCCTAATTCTTGGGAGGCGCATTTTAACTATTTCTTATATTTTCTTTTTGTACAAACTTTTTAGCTACGCTACCGCCTTCATACCTTTTCAATTGGTGTGTTTAGGCGGAATCTCGCCTAAGGCATCGTTCAATAACGCTCCCGGATCCCTGAATTCGGTCAGTAATGCCATCCGTTTTTCCTGGTCTGCAGGATCCGCAGGCCTGATGCTGTATAGCTGTGTGAGGATCTTGCTAGTTATTCCAGTGGTCAACTTCTCCTGTTCATCGCCATGTGCTCGAAAACAACCAAGCAAATCTACTTCAAGTCCACTAATTCTAGTGATATCTGGCTCCACTGCCTTCAAAAACTTCACTGCCCTATGTGCAAGGTCTAAGCGTGCGGCCATTATATCATGGGTTCTGCTGTTTTCTCATATTTAAGGCTGCTCTAAGCCAGGCTATTCCTATAGCATTTCATGAAAAAGCTCTGCTTGAAGATAAAGTACGGGCCCTAGCGGCCCGTACATGTTGAAGGATACTGTTCAGAAAGTCTTGTACTTTCCTAGGGAGATATCCATCGTGAACTCTCCAAGCCTGTCCAGCCAGCTCTCTGCAACGTACTGCGCCTTCGACCTTGCATTCTCAAAGTTCGATGCACCCTCGGTCTCAAGCTCTATGTTAAGGTTAAGCGGCTCATCTATCCTCTTCCCGATCTGGGACATTATGGCTATATTGCACTCTATGATGCTAGGGCACTGCTTTACTATGTCCATTGCCATCTCTGTTGCCAGGAGGTTGTATATCTTGCCTATGTGGTTGACTGGGTTCTTCCCTGCAGCCGCCTCAAGGCTCATCGGCCTGAACGGTGTTATAAGCCCATTTACCCTGTTTCCCCTCCCTACGGATCCGTCATCTCCAGCCTCGCAGCTCAGCCCGGTCTTTGTAAGGTATACGTCTTCTCCCTTATCAGAGTCTGCGGCGTTTATGTGCACTTCAACCTCCTTGTTGACTAGCTTCTCTGCGAACTTCCTGACATCGTTCTTTACCCTTTCCTTGTATCCAAGGTACTGGTCAAGGTCCTTCGTATGCTTAGATACGAAAGCTATTGCGATTGTGAGCACATACCTGTCCCCATCCCTGAGGCCCATGACCTTGACATCCTCCCCAACTGCTGGCATGGACTCTTTGTATGCGCCGCTGTTAAGGTATTTCTCAGTTTCGAGAACGAGCCTCTCTATGTCTGTGAATGGCGCAAAGCCTATTCCGAATGAGGTATCATTGGCAAGCGGCGCCCACTTGTCTCCCCTTGCAAATAGGGCCGTAAGGTCCGTGCTTCCCTTGGCTATTTTGGATTCGAATAACACCTCGTTCTCAACATCGAGGAACCTTGTATTGTTCTTCAGGTAGCCAAGCGCCACGTCCTTTGCTATCCCATTCACGTCTATCTTGACGTCCTTGTACCTGTCCATGGCCCTGCCTGTTATTATGACCTCTATCCTCTTCGTGATCTTGGCATGACCGAAGCCTGCTTCAGATGCCCCTCCAATGACCAATCCCTTGTCCACGTTGTGGTGAAGTATTGCTCCGCACTTTTCAAGATACTCTTTGCTCAGTGCGTGGCTGGTTGCGTCCACTATGCCGTCTATAAGGCTGTCAGGGTGACCCACACCTTTCCTTTCAACATATTCTATCCTCTGTGATGCGACTGGTATTCCGTTCAGCTTGCCTATGGATATGTTCTTTGCCA
This sequence comes from Microcaldota archaeon, assembly GCA_964561405.1. Lineage (GTDB taxonomy): Archaea > Micrarchaeota > Micrarchaeia > Micrarchaeales > CABMGC01 > JAJZNA01. The sequence goes on along the minus strand of CAZLPL010000009.1, from coordinate 3,294 downwards.
TTATACCATCTAAGACTATTCCATTAACTTTGGCCTGGAGGTTTTATAAATACCTATATAATTATTGTTGCACATATTATTATCGATAGTAATATGTCAGAAAGCATCGACTCCCTTGACCAGGTATCCCACAGGATACGTTTGATGCGCAAGTCCGGAAGGATAAGCCAGTCCAGGCTGGCGCATGCGTGCGGGCTTAGCCAGAGCACCATTGCCAGGATGGAGAGGGACATAACGAGGCTGAATCCCAGCTACAGCACAGTCTACCTGGTTATTGATACCCTCATAGGGATGGGCCGCAAGGCGGGTGACGGAGAGATACTGCGCAAGAGGGCTTATGAGGTCATGCACAGGAAGATAGCATACGTGGGCCCAAGGGACACAATAGCAAATGCCATATCCCTGTTCACAGACCATGGATTCCAGCAGCTTCCGGTCCTGGACCCTGACAAGAAAGTCGTAGGTACCGTTTATGAGAAGGATCTGCTGAGCATAGCGACCCAGTCCCCGGAGATGATCCGCAGGCGCATAGTGGCCAGCGTGATGAAGGCTCCACTGCCGCAGATAGACAAGGAGACTGAGATCATGAAGGTTAAGCCCATGCTGGAGAGCTGGGACGCTGTCATAGTCTCAGAGAAGGGAAAAGCCATAGGCATAGTTACTATCTACGACATACTCAAGAACGTCTAGGCCACAGTAAAGCTCTTAGCCAGTATGGTTCTTGCACGATCCCTGTTCTTCTGCAGTATGTCATTCTCCTCTGAAGCATCGTCCATCGAATATAACTCGTCCTTCTTCTTCCCGTAGAAGTGTATGAGCTTGTGGCCGTTGCTGAACACTGCAGTGGCAAAATTGTTGAAGTAGCGCTTCTTCCTGTAAACCATGTCAGCGTGTTCTGACCTCGACCTGATGAGCTTAAGGAGGTATGTGTCCCAGACCTCCGTTATGCCGAGGTGGTCCGAGACAACTGTATCATCTGCAATGGCATTGTCATTTATGCCCTTGCCGTACCCAATCTCAACCATCATCCCATTGAGCCTTGTCAGGCTAAATGGCTGTGCGATCCTCTTCCCACAGTCCTGCTGCTTTCCTCCTTCAAAACGAGATATTATTAGAGGAACCTTCACGACTTCGTTGTAAGGGAAGACGTTGTGGTACATCTGTCCATGTTCCATGAATGCCTGGCCATGGTCCGAGGCTATTATGACATAGGCATCATCCAGCTTCCCTTTGGCCTTCAATATGCCTAACAGGTCTCCAACCCGCCTGTCAAGGTATTCTATCCTCTTCATGTAAGCTTTCTTCTCCACCATGACATCGTGTGTGCTACTATACTCTATCATGTGCAGCCACTTGTCCTGTATCGTTTCTTTCTCATCTATCATATTCGTGGGATACCCTTCATGTCCTTCCATGTAGTTCACGAATAGGAAGTCCTTCCTGCCCCTATTAACGTCGAGGTACTCCCATATTCGCTCGTTAGTGCCTACGGCGCCGCTGTCCATATTATAGTATCCGCACACCTTTGAGTAATGCCTGTCTACCTCTTTCCTAAGCGCAATGTACAGCCTGTCCATGGCGCTTTTTGGAAATACCTTGGAAAGTTCGCTGGCTACACGCACTATGCCATTCCTTGTGAAGTTGTTGTTTATCATGCCAAGAAGCATTCGTAGAGGTATGTTGCTGCCTATTATCTTGTTCTCCACAAATTTGTTGTCCAGATATGAGAAGCCGCTGGAAGTGCCGCCATACGGAGAAAGGAAGGGATTGTTGGAGAACAGGGCAGTCCTGTATCCGATGTAGGAGAGGTGCTTTGCCAGGGTTATCTCGTTTCCCTTGACATATGTGGATTTCTTCAGGAACGGATCTGTCTTTTCATTATAGTTCTTCATGTTGTCCTTCATCAGGGCCTTTATGGACCTTGGCCGCTTTCCCAGGAATATGGAGAGGTGCGATGGAAGGGTGTACGTACCAGGAGCCACTGCGTTATCGAACACCATGGACTTGCGTGCAAGCCCGTCTATGTTGGGCACCTTCCTGCCCCCATATGTGCCTAGTGCATCTGCTCTGACCGTATCGAGCATTATGAAGATTATGTCCGGTTGCGTAGACATATCCAACCCTTTTATATCAGCTCAAGGTATGAGAACATTACTGGCAGTATTATCGTTATGTCGCCGTCTATGGTTGTGTAGTGCGCCTTTTCCTTTATCTTGCCCCAGGATACTGCCTCGGTGAGCCTGGCTCCCGAAAGGCTGCCATCATACTGAGATGCCGTGGTGATGTACACTGCGTAGTCCAGGCCGCCCTTGAACTGGTTCCACCATATCACGTGGTGCTTGCTTATACCTCCCCCAAGCATCAGGGCCCCCGTTACTTTGTGATCGAATGATATGTTGCTCAGTTCGATCTCGTCCTTGAGCATGTTAAGTTTGAAGTCATGGTCCTGTGCGAATAGTGTAAGCTGCGTGCCGAACGCGCCGTCCACTATCCCGGGCACATATAACGGGACATTGTTTAGGTATGCCTGCCTTAGTATTGATTTAGGGTCCTTTAGTCTCTTCCCGAACTCCCTAAGAAGCTCGCTTGGGCTGTACTCCTTCTTGTAATCTGGCGAAGAGTAGATATCATTCATTATCTCCCCGAAGTACTTCTCCACGGCAAGGCCATACTGATCGCTGCCTATGAATATGTTTCCAAGCCTGTAGATGTCCATCTTCTTGAGTTCAACATCATCTACCTCAAACTTGCCCAGACTATACTTCCCGCCATATGCCTTTGCAAGGTCGTGGTCCAGAGTTCCGCACGTGGTCATGATTGCGTCGAAATGCTTTACCGCATCGGCCATCATGCCCCTTAGCCCGGTGGCTATTATGTCTGCAGGGAACGAGAGGAAGTTGAACGAGTCCTTGTCCTTGACCATACTTTCAAGTATGTCTATGCCTTCTATCATATGCTGCGCTGAGAACCCGCCCACGCTCCTCTGAGAGTCTATGAGCTCCTTCACGCTCATTCCTTTCTTAAGGTTAACATCCTTCACATGCTTTTCCAAAAGAGATGACTTCACGTCCTTCACCATTCCATCACTATTAATAAATTGGTTCAGTTAAGGCTATAAATGATTGTAAGGGTGTGCTTCAATGATGGTAAAAGCGCCGGGAGTTGTAAAGTTGCTTGGTGAGCATGCTGTTGTTTACGGAAAACTCTCGGTTGCTATAGGTATAAACCTATATGCCAAGGCCAGTGCACGTAGGACCAAGAGAAATGTGCTGTGCATAAACGCGTTGGACCTTG
>CAZLPL010000008.1:0-19355 GCA_964561405.1 Microcaldota archaeon | reverse complement strand
GAATGCTACACGCTTCTGCTTCTCAGCGACCAACTCCGGGTTGCGTGCAAGCTTCTGAAACTTTCCAAAGTCTATGCCCATGGGGAACGTATCAACACGCTTTATTCTTCCATCCTGCCCCTCAAGGTACCCGATGTTGCTCTCGTAGCCTAGCAATCTTGACACGCATGTGAGAAAGTCCTGCATGTAGTCGTAAGTGTGGAATCCTATCAGATCTGCCCCTAGCATGCCATTAAGCAGTCCCTTGCCCCATTCTCCTGGAAGAAGGCGGAAAATCTCATACGAAGGGAATGGTATGTGCAGGAAAAATCCTATGTCTGCATCCATCCCGGATGCCCTCAAAAGAGCAGGCAGAAGCATAAGGTGATAATCATGTATCCATACGATGTCCCCTGGCCTTGCGATTTTTAATATCGCATCCCTGAATATCTCATTGACCCTCTTATAGGTTTCCCAATTCCCGTTGTCATACTTGACATAATTAGTGAAATAATGGAAAAGCGGGTATACTGTGCTGTTGCAGAATCCGTTGTAGAATCCATTGTACGTGGCCTCGTCCAGAAACACTGGCACGCACTTCAGCCTTTCTGCCTGGCTAGTCACCTCCTTGCGATCCTCCTCGCTTTCAAACGTGCTTCCAGGCCATCCTATCCAGACGTAATTCTCGTAGCCTATCGCATTAAGATATGATTTCATGCCTGATACAAGTCCTCCTGCCCCTTCCCGTGACTTTATGCCTTCATTGTCTTTTATGAAGGACAAGGGGAGTCTGTTAGAGACTATTATGTATCTTCGGCTCCTTTCCTTTGCCATGATGATAAATTATGGTTACAAAATTATAAAAACAGGTCGCGCAATACTGCTCTCTCACCTGCCCAAATGCCGCCATGCCTAAATGCACGTGTAATGCGGTTCCGATTTCTACGATATTAATCATGCATCAAAGATTATATCTGACCGCACAATAAATGCAATCACGCTGGCCTTATGGGATTTGGACCCACAATACCGACTAAGAGCCAATAGCTATTTCAATGCATTTTATTCGGGATGCCCTGATCTTTTCTTCTATGTGCTCCTGCATATTCTTCGCATCTTCAAACTCCACCCCCCTATCTCTAATGCGCTCTCTAAGCTTATCCTCGCTTACCTTTAGACATACCAACAGATCGCAATCAAATACCACCGTACCAAAAATCGGCTCCCCAGCAGCTATCCCAATGTGGTTTTTCGCAAGTCCTTCCATGGTTTCCCCTATTTCTTTGGTCCACGGCGTCTGGTTTACGGCATCCCTTTCTGATTTGCTAAGTCTGGAAACTAAAAGCTCATCCATATCATGGACATTAAAACCATCTGCCTTAAGTTGCGCTATCAACGTTGACTTGCCCGCACAGGTGGTCCCAACTACTGCTATCCTTTTGTCAGTGTTTTGTTCTAGTATGCCTTTAAGCACCTCTAAAGTATCCTTTCTGTTTATTCTAACAACCATCACAAACGCCTGTAAATGGATCGGGCATGACGGGATTTGAACCCGCAACCAGCGGCTCCGCAAGCCGACGTGCTATCCAGGTTACACCACATGCCCAGGACATAATTTATATAGCTTTCCATTTATAAAGATGTTATATTCAAATTATAACACCGTGAGCATATGTCAGAAACGATGGGAAAGGTGTGCGTCTCGTGCGGAAGGCTTAGCAGCGAGTACGTATCATTCAAGTGTCCTGGATGCCTTAAGGAGACGATCATAAGGGACCGCAGCTGCAGAGAGAAGCACACCCGATATGTCTGTCCAAACTGCCACACAGAGGGGCCATAAATGGGAAAAGTCGCAACACTTTTTAAAATATATTCGGACGACGCAGATGCAGTGCTGCCGGAGCTCAAGAAGGAGACTTTACCTACAAGCATACAGGTGGAAGAGATAGGCTTCGGAATAAAGGTAATCAAGGCAATGTACGTGCATGAAGACTCCGAAGGCAGCACAGGCTTCGAGGAGAAGATAAGAAAGGTAAATGGGGTAAAGGACGTCGAAGTTGAAGAGGAAAGTCTTATCTAATCCTCCCTCAGCTTCCAATCCATATCCTGCTGCAATGCCACTACGTACAGTAATAGCTAATTAGATAAATATTTGAACATTTTAGGCATGAAAGACCGTTGATTGAACACTTCCAATATGGTATTTTGCGGATGGCAATGATGGCAGAAGGCGATTTGATAGTTCTTTTCGCGCAGATTTCCAACATTGTTCTACTGGATTAAGGTCTGGCGAGTATTTTGGGAAGTACACCAACCTGACTGTCTTCTTGTGTTCTCTCAGGAATTTATCGAAGATTTTACATGATGGCACGGTCCGTTGTCTACAAGTAGAAATACTCTGCCCCAGCGCCTAAGTAATTTGTTCAAAAATTTAACAAACGTCTTCTGATTCTTTCTCTTTGCGAAAATGAATATGAAAGAATACCTCCTCCTGGCACCAAATACGTTAGCACATTGGTTTTTGCTATTTATCGCTATAACTGGGTGACTACTCCTCCTTGCCCAGCAACGTTTTATTATCGGAAGTAAACCGAAGGTTGCTTCATCCTCGCAACCAATCACAAATCCCTGTTTTCGATAATGGCGTACCAACCAGGAAGCTTTTTTTTAAAACGGTCAATTTCTTCTTCCCCAGGTCGTTTGTAATGCCTTGGTCTAGGTCTTTGCATACTGAATCCCAGAGCTTGTAGTAATTCCCACACGTGCACAGACGTATAATTTACGCGATATTTCTTGCGAATATGGTCCCTAACCTCTTTTGTGGTCCACAATCCTTCTTGATTTCCATGTGGCCCTCTCTTTTCCAACTGTTTTACTAAATTTTTACGTTGTCTCATTGTGAGAAATGCAGGTCTTCCCTGTTGTTTTATACTGTCCTTTGCATCAATACCTCTCTCATTAAAACGATGGATGATACTATGCACAGTCCTTCGTTTTAGGTTCGTTTCATTCGCAATTTCATCGATACTTTCTCCTTTCTTACGATGGATTGCACATAATAGACGTATTTTTGGCTTTGTCCTTTCCTCTTCAGAATACAAGCTCTGTAATCTATTCATTTCTATTTTTGGAAGGAACTGGTCGCCTTTCGGCAAATCCCACATCTACACACTACGCGTTATGTGCAGTGCAATGTATATAAATGTTCATTTATTAATCTAATTTACTACAAGACCTTTGCACCGTCCAAACAGTTATATAATATTCAGCGGTAATCTCTTTTTGTCCACGCGCTGATTTTATGATGGGGTCCATAGAGCTCACAAACTGGAAGACGCATAAGCACACACGCCTGGACTTTTCAAAAGGCATAAATATACTAATAGGTCAGATGGGGTCTGGCAAGAGCTCCATAATGGATGCCATCTCATATGCCCTTTTCGGCACGTTTCCTTCCCTGCAGCACAAGCGTGTTGGCATAGGCAAGCTCGTGCGCAACAAGCCTGGCCAAGAGCGTTCGGCGCAGGTCAAGCTCGAATTCAGCGTTGATGGCGCCAAGTATGTGGTCACAAGGGACGTGTTTGCAGACAACAAACCTGCCACAGCTACGATACAGAAGGATGGCACGTATCTCCAATCCCAGCCGCAGAGAGTGACCGAGGAGATAGAGCGCCTTCTAAAGATAGACTACGACCTCTTCTCAAAGGCCGTTTATTCTGAACAGAACAATCTGAACTATTTTGTTGACATAAGCCCCACGGATAGGAAGAAACAGATGGATTCGCTCCTTGGCCTCGACCGCTTCGCGGTAGCCGGTGAAAATGCCACAAGCTTGTCCAACCGCATACGGGATATGGTTGCAGACACTGAAAAAGTGGTTAGGGAGTTCGACATGCCCCAGGCGGCAACGGATCTGGAGCTCATGAGGCGGAAGAAGGAGAAGCTTGATGAGGACAAGGCAGTTGCAGAGAAAAGGCTCAAGGAGTGCCTGGTGGAAAAGGCCTCGGCGGAGTCCGCGGAAAAAGAGATGAAGGAGAGGCATGCCAAGAAACAGGCCCTTGCCAAAGATGTCGAATCACTGAAGTCAAAGATTGCACTTCTCGATGCGGAGGTCCGTAAGATCTCTGCGTCATTCACCGAGACGCATGAAGAGGTGTCATCGAGATTGGAAAAGCTAAAGTCGGATCGTGAAGAAATGCGCAAGGCAGAGGTCTTAATGTCCGAGTCGGAAAAGAAGCTATATTCAGAAGTGGTAAAGCTAAAATCCGATATAGACAATTGGTCGCGCGAGTCGGCAGAGCGGGATAAACTATCAAAGAAGCTATCGGAACACAGCAGGCCAGCTGTGGAAAAGGGCATAGAGGGCTGTAAGAGCTCCATGGACGCACTGACCCAGGAGGCGGCAGAATCCAGGACAAAGGCCTTCGACGCAGATGCGCAGGCCAAGGAGCTTGCCAAGGGGAAGGGTAGGTGCCCGGTATGCGAAAAGGACCTGGACGAGCCTTCCAGGCTCAGGATGCTGGAATCCAAGAAGACTACTGTAGAGGACTCAAAGAAAAGGATTCTACACTGCACTTTGGAGCTGGAAAAGAAAAAATCCGAGCTGAGATCCCTCGAGGCAAAGCTGCTAGAGCTTAAACTTGCAGAAGACAAGATGAAATCTTACGCCGGCATTGACCAGAAGCTGGACTCATGCAGGAAATCCTTGGCTGTGGCAAGCGAAGGCTATTCAAAGGCCAAGGTGGAAAGGGAGGACTGTTCAAAATCCGTGCAGTCGCTTAACGAGTCTGTCCAGAAGGCATCCCTGGCACTTGATTCGGTATCACGGCGCGACAGGTACGCAAAGGAACGGGATGGGATGTCTGGCATGCTCTCCAAGAAGATCGATGAGCACGATTCCATAGCAGCTGACCAGAAGGACCTGGACAAGGTCCAGGAGAGGCTAATGGCCATAACCTCAGAGGCCAGCAAGCACAGCGCAAACATAACTGCAGTATCAAGCTACATAAAGGACAAGTCATCTCAGATAACTGCCAAGGAGGCCGAGATAGAGCGCATAAAGCACATAAACGAGGACGTGGCAAGGAAGCGCGACCTCGTAGACAATGTCTCCAAGTTCAGGCTCTCTCTCATAGAGACGCAGTCACTGCTCAGGAACCATCTGGTCAATTCCATAAATGGCATAATGCAGGAAGTGTGGCAGAGCCTTTATCCATATGGGGATTACCGCGGTCTCGTTCTGGATGCTTCCGACAACGATTACAGGCTGAAAGTAAATGTAATGGTCAATAACGAGTACGTGTGGGAGGATGTCGACGCCATAGCCAGCGGCGGAGAGAGAAGTACCGCTTCGCTTGCCCTCAGGATTGCATTCTCCCTAGTCCTGGTGCCTAATCTGAAATGGCTGATCCTTGACGAGCCGACTCACAACATAGACCGCGAAGGGCTTTCAAAACTTGTGCAGGTATTCGGAGACACGCTTCCCAGCATTGTGGAACAGGTTTTCATAATAACCCACGACGAGGCCCTCAAACAGGTTAGTGGGGCCAAGGTGTACTCTTTCACCAGGGACAAGGACGAGAACAAGGAAACTTTAGTACAGGAAGCCTGATGCGGCTAATCAAATATCCAAACTGCATAAACCCGTCAGCTTATGGCAGGAATGTCTCCCGTCTAATAAGTCTATCTGAAGACAGCAGCATTGCAATGGAGACCAATGCAATAATCGCCACAACTGCCAAATCGAATAAGACTGCAGTGGCGAATGGAAGTGACAAGGCGAAATATGCGGGCACTGTGGCCAGATAGCCTATGACCATTCCTAGCGGCTGATTGCTTCCCGCCCGTGCCTTTTGCAATGCACTGAATGCCATCATGCACATTGACATGAAGGTAACCGCTGCCAGTGCAAAAAGCGTTATCAATGGATACACTGGAAGAATCTTATAAAAAATGGCCGACCCGTATACGATCCTGGAATATGCAAGATTGGCCGGTATGAATATGACCAATACTAGGGAGGTGAGCAGCAAAGACGCTTTCAAATACCTCTTGTATATGTCCTTCTGGCTCAGGCCAAGGGACATAAGATATTCGAGCACTCCGTTGTTCTTATCGTATACAAAAAGTATAAGCACGGACATCGCCAGAGCCAGCAAAGGTATTGCATATAGCGGCACAGCAAGTAAGATTATGCTTGTGCCTCCAAAGCTGCCTCCTAGAAATTTGGCATCATGCGCCACCGTATTGGCTGCCGATGCGTTGGAGGTCGCATTGAGATTATTGCCTGACACATAATTGCCAGGGTTCCACACCACCGTAGCAAGGATAGAGAAGAATATGGTTATTGCTATGTATGTCTTCATGATGCCAAGGGCTCTCCTTGCCGTGACTACGCTCGGGGAGTCCATGACGCTTCTTTTCTGGCCGTCGGTTTGCATGTCAGGTACCTCCATCCCCAAAAAGCTCCTGCAGTGGGTTGTCCAGCTCGCGCATCTCTGTAACTAATATGCCATTATCAACTATTTTCTTCAGCACCAGGCCTGCTTCTTCAGGCTTTGAAACCGTCATTACGTAATAGCCGCTTGCATCCTTATGCGCATCCACAATTCCGGATATGTCTTTTGATGCCTTGATGCCGATCCTGTAGTTCCTGGACCTGACATTGGCTATCTTGTCGAACATTGCAAGCCTTCCGTCCTTTATGAGTATGAGGTTCTGGCCTATGTCGCTGGCCTCGTAAAGGTTGTGCGATGAATACAGCACAAGCTTGTTTCTGCTCAGCCTCAGTATTATGTCCCTTATCTCCTTGGATAGCCCTGGGTCAAGGTTTGCGGTAGGCTCGTCAAGAAGATATAGGTCCCTGTCCACCAGGAATACCTTTGCTATGGACACTCTCTTCTTCTGCCCTTGCGAAAGGCTGGATATCTTCCTATCCCTAAGTGCGCCTAGACTAAGCATTTCCATTACCTTGTCCGGATCCCCTCCTTCCATGGCAGCGTAGAATTTCATGGCTTTGTAGACTGTCATCTCTTCGGGCAATGCGTTATAATGTGAAAGATAGTTTATTCTCTGCCGAGTATCTTTGGACGATGCTAAATCATTGCCATCGAGCAGTATGCTGCCGGACAACGGTTCAAGGATGTTGGCTATGGTCCTGAACAGCGTTGTTTTCCCAGCGCCGTTTGGCCCTAGGACTACGTACACCGAAGGTTCATTCGCAGTAAGTGCGATGTCATGAAGGACTGCTTTGCCCCCATAGCCTGAACTCACATTTTTCAATTCCAGAGTATGCATGTTCGTCTTCACCAGCAGTATCTCCTATTCATGTCCAGACTATAAAAATGCTGCCTGGGGACAGCATGGGCCTTCATATGCTGTCCAGGCCTAACGTGTACCTATCGGTCTCCTCTTTCTTAACCAGGGATGTGCCGCTAACTCCTGTGAATATGGCTATCACTTCTATGTCCTCTCCTGCGTTTGGATCGAGCCTGGCTCCCCATATGACGTTTGCATTAGGCGCGGACTGCGAGGTCAGCTTCTCGCCGATCTGGTTGGCCTCTCCAAGTGTAAGGTTCGGTCCGCCTGTTATGTGCAGCAGGACTCCTGTAGCATTCGAGTAATCCACATCGAGCAGCTTGTTCTTCAAGGTAGCCTTGACCACCTCCTCCACCCTCTGCGTCCCGCTTCCCCTTCCCACGCTTATCATGGCAAGTCCTCCTACAGACATTATGGTCCTCACGTCTGCGAAATCAAGGTTTATCAGGCTCGGCTGGGTTATGGCTTCAGTTATGCCCCTCACCGCCTTGGCCGTTATCTCATCAGCAAGTGCGAACGTCTTTTCTATTGGCAGGTTAGGGTACAGCTCCACCAGCTTCTGGTTGTCTATCACTATCAGCGTGTCCATGTGCTGCCTGAGTTTCTGTATGCCCCTCCTTGCGGTCTCAAGTCTCACTCTCTCCAGTGCGAACGGCAGCGTGACCACGCCTATGACAACTGCTCCGTTGTCCTTTACTATCCTGCTGACGACAGGCGCTGCACCAGTTCCTGTTCCACCACCCATTCCTGCAGTAAGGAAGACGAGGTTCATGTCTCTGGTCAGCAGGTCAATGTCATCCCTTGATATTTCAGCGGCCTTCTCCCCTATCTCAGGGTATCCGCCTGCTCCCAGGCCATGTGTCAGCTTTCCTCCGAGCATGAGCTTGGAGATGTTGGAATTCATCATGTTAAGCTGCCTCTGGTCTGTGTTGAATGCAAAGAGGCTGGCACCGCGTATGTCCGAATTGCTGAGTCTCTGCACTGTGTTGCCTCCTCCGCCTCCTACCCCAACAACGCCTATCTTGGGTTTGAACAGATCATAATCGCCACCGAAATTGTTCCCTGAAGATACATTTCCAAACATATAGTCACCTTGTATTATTCTGAAACAACAGAATAAATATACCTTTCTGAGATGGCTCTGCCAAATGCATAGCGGTTTCGCCGCACGGTTACAGCATGTCCTCTGCAGTTATTATCCCGACTATATCTCCCTTTCTGAGAACAATGACTGCCTGGTCGTTCTTCAGCAGTTCCCTCACGATGCTGGCCGGAGTGCCTTCCTTTATGGATGGGAACGGCGCCTCCATGCACGAGCCCAGCCTCATTGTGCCAGGCATTCCTATCAGGTCTGATGTCCTCACGCTTCCCACCACCCTCTTTCCATCTAGCACTACGAACTGCGACATGGCATTTCTCTTAGCCAACGCAGCAGCCTTTCCCACCGTGTCTCCAGTGTCGAGCGTTATGACCCCTTTGCGCATCATGTCCTTTGCAACTTCCTGATCCTTGCACTCCAGCTCCTCCAGCGCATTGAATATGCTGACCGCAACGCTGTAGCTCGGCTCAGCCCTGCCCCTCTCCACTTTAGTGAGCATTGACTGGCTTATTCCGGAAAGCTTTGCAAGCCTGCTCTGGCTAAGCCCGAGCTTCCTCCTCCTCATGCCTATGGATCCTGTGGGTGGAAACATGCACTACCTAATTCACATAAGAATAATTCAAGAACTAATTATTAAAGCTGCCGAGCCGCGCAGCATGCCCCTATGTGTGGACTACCGGGCAGGCGCATCGGGTATTTAAGGCCGTTATGACCATTTCATACCATATGTATAACTCAAGGATTGCAGAGCTCTTTGAGGAAATAGCGGATATGCTCGTGTTGGATACTGCGGACAGGAAATTCGAGGTGCTGGCATATCGCAAGGCTGCGCAGACTGTGCTTGGGATGCAGGAGGATGTTGGGGAGCTGTACAAGAAGAAGGGAATAGAGGGCCTGATGGAGCTTCCCGGAGTTGGCAAATCCATATCCGGCGCCATACGCGAATACATAGAAACAGGGAAGATGGGAAAGCACGAGGAGCTTAAGAAGAAATATCCAATAGATTTCAAGGGGCTTACCCTTATACAGGGCATGGGCTCAAAGCGCATCTTCAAGCTTTACAAGTCGCTTGGCGTAAAGAATATAGAGGACCTCAAGAAGGCGGCCAAGGCGCACAGGATAAGCGGCATAAGTGGATTCGGCAAGAAGAGCGAGGATGAGATAAAGAAGAGCCTGGCCCAGCTGGAACTCACCAAGGGAAGGATGCTTCTCGGCCTTGCGCTCCCAGAGGCAGAGGACATAGTCGAAAAGATACGCAAGTCAGGCCTTGCAGAGCGTGTTGCCATAGCCGGCTCCACGCGCAGGATGAAGGAGACTGTGGGCGACCTTGACATACTCGTCACGGCGAGGGACAGCGAGCCTGTAATGAAGTTCGTAAGGGACCTCGAAGAGACCGAGAGGACCATAGCCAGCGGCCCGACAAAGACCACCGTGCTTCTAAAGATAGGGTTTACCTGCGATGTGAGGGTCGTGGAGGACAAGAGCTTCGGCGCCGCACTGCAATATTTCACGGGTAACAAGGACCACAACGTGAAACTCAGGCAAATAGCGATGAGCAAGGGCTATAAGCTCAACGAGTATGGCCTCTTCGACAAGAAGGGCAGGATAGCGGCAGGAAAGGAAGAGGGCGACATATACGATAAGCTTGGCATGGACATCATGCCTCCCGAGATGCGTGAGGACAGGGGAGAAGTCGAATTATCACAGAAGCACCGCCTTCCCGTTCTGGTGGGCCTCGATGACATAAAGGGCGACCTCCATGTGCATACAAACCGGAGCGATGGTTCTAACACGATAGAGGAGATGGCCATCGCTGCTAGGAAGCTCGGAAGGAAGTACATAGGCATAACTGACCATACCAAGAGCGAGTACATCGCGCATGGAATGGATGACAGGAAGTTCGCCAAGCACTTCCGCGATATATGGGACGTTGATGGCAAGGTTGGGGGAATACGCCTGCTAAAGAGCGCGGAGATAGACATACTCAAGGACGGCAGTCTAGACCTCGGGCGCAAGACCTTGGAGTCCATGGATTATGGGCTCGCCAGTATTCACACCGCGCTAAACATGTCCCGCGGGGAGATGACGCGCAGGGTCATCACGGCGTTCGAGACAGGATATGTCAACATATTCGCCCATCCCACAGACAGGATAATAAACGTCAGAAGCCCGATAGACATGGACCTGGACAAGGTCTTCCAGGCAGCTGAGGACAACAACGTTATAATGGAGATCGACGGCTATCCGGAGCGCCTGGATCTAAACGATGAAAACATACTGCGGGCAAGACAATACAAGCTCAAGTTCTCCATAGACACTGACTCACACTCGCAATCGCATCTCCTTCTCATGAGGTACGGGGTATCTACTGCAAGGAGGGGGTGGCTGACTCCTGATCGCGTCCTAAACACCATGGGCGTAGATGACGTTCTGAAGGCGTTCAGAAGGGGCCGCAGGTAAGCGGCTCCCGTCAGGATGCCTTTTAGTACCAGCCCCTCAGCTTCATGGCAGCTGTGACCCTTTCCACGGCCACTATGTATGCCGCCATCCTTGGGCTTATCTTCTTCTTCATCTCTGCGTACTTCTTCTGTGTGTCGGCTACGCTGTAGAAAGACCTGACCATTATCTTCTCCAGCCTGCCGTTCACTTCGTCCTCGGTCCAGTACCAGTTCTGCGTGTTCTGAGCCCATTCAAAGTATGAGACTATGACTCCTCCTGAATTCACTAGGAAGTCCGGGTAGTCTGGTATCTTCCTCTCGAAAAGTATCTTGTCTGCCCCAGGCGTTACCGGACCGTTTGCGAGCTCCAGTACCATCTTCGCTTTTATCTTATCTGCATTGTCCTCGGTTATTTGGTTTTCCATGGCTGCAGGTATGAGGACATCAACGTCGAGCTCCAGCAGCTCGTTGTTGCTAAGCTTCTCATATCCCTTTGCCTTGCCCAGCTCTCCGTACTTCTTCTTCTCTTCGGAGAGCTTCTTGTAGTCAAGGCCCTTGGGCGAGTAAACTGCGCCAGACGAGTCGCTTATGGCGACAACCTTCGCGCCCAACTTCTTAGACAGCTCGAATGCAAACCCTCCGGCATTGCCGAATCCCTGTATCGCGACTTTTGCGTCCTTCAGCTTTATTCCATGGAGCTTTGCAGCCTCCCTGAGCACGTACATGGCCCCAAGCGCGGTGGCGTCAAATCTTCCCTCTGATCCGCCCACTTCGACCGGCTTTCCCGTTATGACTCCGAACTCATTGTGCCCGACGAGCTTGCTGTACTCGTCCATCATCCATGCCATTATCTGCGGCGTGGTGTAAACATCAGGAGCTGCAACGTCGACCTTCGGGCCCAGGAACTTCCCAATCTTGCGCACGTATTCCCTGGACAGGCCCTCAAGCTCGTTGTTGTCAAGCTTCTTGGGGTCGCATATGACTCCCCCCTTGCCTCCTCCCAAAGGTATGTCCGCAAGCGCGCACTTCCACGTCATCCATGCTGCAAGCGCCTTCACAGTGTCCAGGTTCTCCTGCGGGTGGAACCTTATGCCTCCCTTCGCCGGGCCCCTGGCTGTGTTATAATGCACCCTGAAACCTTGGAATACATGTGTATTGCCGTCGTGCATCTTCACCGGCACGCTTACGCTCATGGTCTCCATAGGCTCCCTGAGGAGCACATGCGCGTTCCTGTCAAGGTCCATTATACCTGCCGCTTCATCAAGCTGCTGCTGTGCTATTTTAAAAGGGTTAAGTTCTTCCATTTTTATCACGGATCAAACATTCATGCGGATATGTGTGCTCGCGGCTATCTTTGCACATAGCTCGTCTATTGCCTTGCTCACCATCAGGGAATCGTCCTTAAGCGCATACCCTATGACTTCGCCATCAAGGCTGCCAGAGTCTATCATTTCCTTTATCTCTGCGACGCTCTTCGAGTACTTGCAGTTAAGGTACTTGCTAACAGCCACCTGCGCAATACCCAGTATCATGGCAATTTCTTGCTGTTTGTACTTGTACCTCTTGCTCATGCGCTGGGCAACAGAGGCTCGCACTGCAGTGAGTATCATCTTGGATATCCTGTTGCACTCGAATTCCATACAAACATTTAAGCATATCAATGTATAAAAGGACCTGTGTGCCTTACTGTTTCTTGGGCTCCTTCTCCTTCTTCTTGTGCGTCTCGACGTCAACAATTCCAAGCTCGTCCTTTATGGCGCCTATTATGCCTTCCCTCGTCGGGCCCTGCACGAACTCCTCCGTATCCGGTTCCTTGGGTTTATGGCGCCTGAACATGCCTTGTGGGATGAACGCGCCTATGCCCTGCTTTGGCTGTACGTGCACATGCTGCACGTGCCTTTCTTCAGCCGCGCTCTCTTCATGCACAACTGCTCCGTCAGGATGTCTGTGCACCTTCCCAGCTCCGTAGCTTTCCAATACTGCATCGAACATGTCTGGGAGCTTGCCTGTGGCCTCCCATCCCACAACTATGACGTTGGCTCCGTTTTCCACTGCTTCGGCCACGTTTTCCGCAGATGTGCACACTGCAGCACTGGTGCCTGCGGACTTGTTGAATGCTATGTTTGCGGCAAAAGGATTCCCTGTAAGTGCTATTATGATGGCGTATTTTCCCCTCGACATCATCGATGCGGCCAGCTTCGCCACCTCCTTGGGTTCTGCCTTTATCTCTTTAGCCACTATGGCAGCCCCTTCGGATTCGAGTGACTCTATGGCCCTGTCAAGGTCCCCTTCGGCATCGCTTACAAGCAGTATCCTTATTCAATCACCTAATATCGCCTTACTCATTATGGATATAGAACTATTTAAATATATAGACGCATAATTAGTTTGTAAAAGGTAGTGGCTATGAGAGGACGAGACTCGCTAGTGCGATGCGACAATTGCGGCAGGAATGTACCAAGGACCAAGGCAGTTCAGGACGAGAAGGTCATAAGGTATGGCACCGACCCTAACGACAAGGACATAAAATTCATGACAAGGAGGAAAGTTTATTACTGTATAAGCTGTGCAAAGCATAGAGGCATCTTCGAGAAGAAGAAGGAAAGGGCAATTAGGCTTGCTAACCGGCCACAGGTTTGATTTTTGCGTTAAGATGGTGTATTGTTGGAGGACGAAGCGCTAGACCTAATCATATTCAAGAAGAGAGAAAATCTCTCTAGCGAAAAGGCAGCTCCAGCACACCACCACGAAAAACCTCAGCAGGCAAAACCTGAGCAGCAAAATACAGCTCCGGAGAAGCCTGCCGAGAAGGCGGCTGAAGAGCCGCCGCAGAAAGAGGCTGAGCCTGCCATAAAATGGGAACCAGAAAGCATGCCTGCCCAGCAGCCTGGGCGCAAGATGTCCCTCGCTGCACGTGACAGCATAAAACTCGCCCAGGGCCAGTTCTGCATAAACCATCCCTGGCGCCATGCCTATGCCGTTTGCAGCGTATGCCGCCTGCCCTACTGTTATGCTGACATAATGGTGGACCAAGGCCTCCTTTATTGCATAAATGACATAGACGTTGCAAGCACGTCCGCAAAGCCCGGCCCCGCTGGAAATGCCCCAAACATATTCTCTGTAATCTCTTCAGCAATACTGCTCCTAAATGCTGCGGTGCTCATGTACTTCATGTACCCGCAGGCCGCATTCCTTTCCGGAGGCTTGGTAAATGCAGGTTTCACACATTTCCTGTTCACCCTAAGCAGCAAATACTACATACCAATAGCAAACATAATCATAGCCATCCTATGCATACCTGCTGCATTCACTATACTTAGCAGGTCAATGTCAGGCCTGGGCTTTAGCCTGTTCGTCTCGCTTACTGGCCTTATGCTGATACTGGACGAATATCTGACAAGCAACGTTCCATATCTATTCATATCGAGCCTCCTCTTGCTGCTGGGCCTGGCCTCGATGACCTACAGCCGGATGACTTCTGCAAGGACTGCAATAGAAGAGAGCAGTCTTGTGCAGGAGATAGAATGGCCAAGGCCCGAGACCTTCTGAGTGCGCGCTTCACATCGATGCAAGCGCGTCTATTCCCACAAGGCCGAACATGTTCTTCGCTACCTGCATGTACGCGTCCAGCAGCCTCATCCTGAAGCCCTTGGCCGCACCGCTTGATATGACTGGCATGGTCTCGTAGAACTTGCTGAATGCGCAAGTGAGTTCCATAAGGTAGTCTGTGACCACGTTTGGGCTGTATTCCAATGCGGCCTTCTCCACGACTTCCTGCGCCTCTCCGAGCAGCTTTACGAGTTCGAAGTCGTATCCGCGCTCTACCGCCCCGAAATTTATTGCATCTATGCACTCCCTTGAATAGCCTGCTTTCTCCAGTATGCGCATGGCCCTAGCGAACGTGTACATGCAGTACGGTCCGCTGTTGCCCTCAAAGTTCAGTGCGCTCTTCCATGAGAACACAACAGGCTTCCCCGGGGATGTCCTAAGGAACTCAAACCTTATTGCGCTCTTCCCTACCGCCCTGGCCACATCATCCATCATCTTGCTGTCCGATATCCTCTTGCTTGCAGCTGTGGCATCAAGCGCCTTCTGCACTGCCTCCTTGAGGAGCGCATCTGCCGTAAATGCCCTGTCCCCATCCCCCATCCATCCTCCCTTCCTGCCGCTCAGTGTGCCTCCTTCTATGGAGACCTCACCGTATGCAACGTGAACTATCCTCTCCGACTCAGTGCCGTAGCCCATAAGCCTGAACACCGCCTTCACTATCAGCTGCGGGTATCTCTGCGCAGAGCCGATGACGTTTACTGCAATGCGCACATTTCCGAAGCTTTTCCTGCCTCCGCTGGCTGATGTGGAATATAGCATGCGCCCTCCATGCTCTCCAATCCCCTTATAAGAGAACTCGTCCTTTATCAGGCCCAGCTTCCACATATGGGATGCTATGTCCTTCGCAACGTAAGTGGCCGTGCCATCGCTCCTGACTATAACCTTCTCGGTCTCTTCAGGGTTCTCGAAGTCCTTTGCAAAATCCCTAACCTTCCTAAGATCCATGACTATGCATCCGGCATTCTTGCCTGCCGTGCGCCTCTCCAGCGCGCCTTTTGCCATCGCCATGTCGAGCGCCTTCTGAAGGAGCCTGGCCTTGACAATATCGCTCTCCCAGATCATGACATCGTGGTATATTCCATATGCATATGCGGTATCATACTGCGCATCAACGCACCTCTCGGATATCTGCCTCGCATGCCTTGCCTCTTCGCTCTCCCCGTCCTCCATCAACTTGAGCAGGATGCTTATCTCCCCTCCCAGGCTGCCTTCCTTCATCCTTCTGTTCACTTCAACATACTGCCTTCCCAGCCACTCGTCAAACTTGCCTTCAGGTGCATTACCAAGGTTCCCGTATCCCCAGAAGCTCTCGGCTATCTGCAAACCCAGGTCGTCTATGTAATCCTCACGCTCCACCTCGTATCCTGCAAAGTCCAGCAGGTTGGATATGGAATCCCCAAGCAGGGCATTCCTGAGATGCCCTATGTGCCATGGCTTGTTGGGATTTACTGCTGGATACTCCACCATGACCTTCTCCCCATTCCCCATGCCGCTGCTCGCGTACCTGTCCCCATCCTTCTCTATGTCGGTGATCACCATGCGCGCATACGCCTTCTCGTCAACGTACGCATTCACATACCCTCCCATCACCTTGACCTGCGTAAAAGGCGAAGCGACATCGAACTCCTTGGCTATGACCTCTGCCGCATCCATTGGCTTCCCGCCCTTGGACTTGGCTATCCTGAATGCTATCGAGCTGCTCATGTCTCCATAATCCTTCCTAGGCTTGGATATCGAGTTAACCACCGCCTCCGCATCAATGCCCGAATCGGCATAGGCCTTCGATACAGCAGCGAGCACGCTCTCTGCAAATATCCTCTTCAACTTCTTGCTCTGTGCGCCCATTGTCAGTCCTCGCATTGCGGGTTGCAAACTATTTTAAACTCTCTATCAACAAATATATATCTGCTAGTCTTATAGTCGGGTGCCCTCATGGTAAAGCTATACAAGTCTCCGAAAGGAAAGCTGGTCGTCTATCTGCCATTCGACGTAGTGAGCCAGCTGAAGCTCAAGGAGGACGATGAGGTTGACTTCTTCAGGATGAACGACAGCTCGTTCCTGATGGCCAAGAAGGCGGACATAACCGGTATGATCCTGGGCAAGCAGCAGGTCCAGCCTTCGGCTTCGCAGCCTTCAGGCAGCGGGCTTCCGGAAGAATACCTCACAGTGCTCAAGAAGATAGACACGCTCAGGTACGGCAACAGGACCCCAGAGAACGTATCGAAGCTGCTAAGCGAAAGCGAGAAGAAAGTCCTGCAGAGGCTCATGGCTGAGAGGATAGTCACAATTTTCAGGAAGGATTCTAAGGAGCTCTATAGCATATCCAAGACCGTGTACGATAATTTTCTCATGAGGAAGAAGCCCATGCAGCAGAAGCCGCAGCCCCAACAGGCAGCCGCACCGCAAAGGCCCGTATACGAAGTGTCTTCCACACAGCAACCGCGCCCACAGCCAAGCCTGGGGCTTGACGACAAGGACATACTCTTCCTGGAGAAGAACGGCTTCCTAGTGCTCCAGACCGAAGCAGAGGCTGCAAGGGTGTCCATATTACTGGAGCCTTCAATAAGGCACAGGCAGGTATTCGGGACGAGGGCGTTCAACAAGAGGTTCTACATAGTGCGCAGGAACTACTTCGATGCAAACAGCGGCAGGATACTGGACAAGCTTAGAGACCAGCCAAGGAAGGTCACCGAGCTTGCAGAGGAGCTTTCGCTGGATCCCGAAGGGATAAAAGCCATACTCTATCTACTATCCGAGAATGGGGACGTGAGCGAGAAGAAGCGCGACATGTTCGCCATTGCCTGACGATGCAAACTGCGCCGAGAAGTTAGGGTTCCGTTGTTTCTTGCATCATGCGAAAAGCGATGCGTGGTCGAATATTATTATCACGATGACAAACACTGCCACTGCAACCAGCAGGAGCCTTGGGTTTAATGAAGGCCCCTTTTCCGGGGCATCGTAAAAGCTAAGAACCCCTGCCTGCGACTGCGGTGTTGTAATCGGCATAATCCAATTCTTTCGCATTCAAATTTATATACCTGCCGTATGCATCCCACCTATACAAAGTATTTAAAGTTGATCTGAGTAGTAAAGCGTATGCCGAAGGATTCTTCGCAAGACGACGCCGAAGAGGCTGCCGTGTCACCTAGCGGCACAGGCAAGAAGTATGGCAACATGTACTACGAGGCGGAATCTTCACCACCTCCAAAGGCGCATGTGAACATACACGATCCTATGTTCCTGTGGCTGATCATAATAGCCGTGGCAGTTTCAATAAGGGTGCTTGCCTCTGGAGGCTATCTGCCATACGGCACGCAGCAGTATGGCATTGGGATGTCATTCTCAGATTTCATACTGCAGTTTCCCGGCATAATGCTGCTGCCTCTGCTCATAGGCGCCATCATAGGCTCTGAGATAGGCACAAGGTCTCCCACGATCAGGAGGGCTCTTAGAGGAAGCCTGATAAATGCCGTGTACTGTTCAGTTATATACGCGATAGCCATGGCTGTCATCTACGTGGTGCTGAGCTCATACTCCATGCAGTTCTACTCACTTTATGTCATGCTGCTTAACGGCATACTGCTTCCCGTGCTCGTATTCACAGTGTCCCTAACACTCTTTTCCGTCCTGTCCTATTCCAGAAAGGTCTGAAGGATTTACTTTGCAGTGCTCACTATCTTTATCACATCCCCGTCTTTTAGCACGTACTCTTTCTGCACTCTCATCCTGCGCCTCACGTCCACCGCGTACTTCATCCTCTTTGCCAGTTCCGAGTGTATATTTTCCGCCAGGTCGTACGCAGTGGATCCGCTGCGCATAAGCAGCGCGTCTGGCAGCACGTTCCCGAAATGGTCGGTATAATGGGTCTCGTCCTCTACAGGATATACCACTATGTTGCCAAGCAGTCCTAACACTACTGTGTCAAGCAGCCTCTGCACTCCGGTGCCTCCATGTTTCTTCACATACCCATCCATGTATGCTATCGCCTTTACCTGTTCTGCGCTAGCGGAAGCATTGAGCTTTATCTCGTTCGAGTATCTGTCATACTCTATGACGCCGCTTTTCGCTGCCTTTACCAGTGCAAGCTCAATCGCGCCGGAGCACTCTATGACATCAGTGCCCGCAAGCCTCTTTCTCAGCGCGTCAACAGCCTCGACACTGCCCCTGTCCATCTTGTTTGCCGCTACCACCATCGGCTTGTTTGTCCTAAGAAGCGCCTCGGAGAATTTTACCGCCTCCTGGGCAGTCCAGTTTATGTTCGACATAGGCAGGTATGACTTATTCCCAGCATCCTCTATCTCTCTCACCGTAGCCTTGAACCCTGAAAGCAGCTCATGCAGCGCCGCGCTGCCGTCCTGCCTCCTTGAGAGGTCCGCCATGTGCCTTAGTATTATTCCTGCAAGCCACTCTGCCAGCTCCTTCCTCACCATCTCCACGTCCACTGCCGGGTCGCTCCTCCCCACTGGCAGTCCATTAATGTCTGTGGTCCCGCTTATGTCGACCACCTGCACCAGTGCGTCAGCGCTGACAAGGTCGTTAAGGAACTGGTTCCCCATGCCTTTCCCCAGATGCGCTCCTGGCACCAGCCCGGCCACGTCAATCACATTTACTGGCATGTACCTTGTGCCGTTCCTGCACATCGCCGTCCTTGGCTTGCATTTGACTCCTAGCTCCGTCTCAACGCACTTCCTTGCAACGTATGCGACGCCGAGATTCGGGTTTATTGTAGTAAAAGCGTAATCCGCTATTGGGACTTCCTGCTGTGTCATTGCAGAGAATATGGTGCTCTTGCCCTTGTTCGGAGCCCCGACCAGCCCTATTATCAATGAACCACCAGTGACCTATTGACATAATAGCTTTTATTGCTTTTTGATTGGGCTTTGAAAACCCATACCTTCAGGTATGTTGGATAA
>CAZLPL010000007.1:0-20860 GCA_964561405.1 Microcaldota archaeon | reverse complement strand
GTTTGGGCAGATGCGCAGCAAGCGGGCGGGATGACCAGGTTCAATGCGGGGGTTATCACGTGAAATGGGTTTTTATAGCCTTTTAATATTCTTAGTGCGGATGCTATGCAAAGGAAAGAGTTCAAATTGGGCGATGAATATCCAAGCGGCCATGGAGTACCTTATGATATATGGGTGGGCCATTCTCATAATTGCTATTGTGATGGTCGCGCTCTTCGCCATAAACGATTTTGCAAAGGTCGCATTCATGAAGCGCTTCTGGCCTGGCACGAACATGCTGCGCTAACATGCTGCGCTAGTTATACTGCAATTAACGCTATACCGTAACCCTCCTGGAAATCTTAGATTTCAAGGGCAGTATTGCACCAAGATGTATCCCCATCGCCTCAAGATCGCGCAGAAGCGCATTGGCACAGGTGAATATTAGGCCATGCATGCCCAGCGCTGATGCAGCCTTCACATTTTTTGGAGAGTCGTCTATGAACACTATTTTATGCATTGGGATTGGCCTGCCTTCCGATTTGGAGACCGCCTGGACAACTGCGAGATAGGCCTCTGAGCTGGGCTTTGAATGCCTGCCTATCTTGGAGGGTATGAATGAGTAGTCTATGCGCATCAGGCTCTTTAGCGGCACGGATATTGCAGAATTCCTGGTCTTGTCCTCATTGGACATCAGGGCTATTTTATGCCCATGCTCGCTGAGCCTTCTGGCTATGCGTATCGTCTCGAGGTTAAGGGCTACCTCCAGGTAGTACTCCACCCACCTTGCCATCGCGCCGGATATGCCAAGCGCCTTGAACATCTCGTTGTTGAAGTCCCCAAGCTCAATCTCTCCGGAGCACAGCCTGTTGCTGTGGGCAAGCACCTTGGGCAAGAGTTCCGCTGGATCTGCGCCTATAAGAGATGCCAGGTAGGCCACATATTCCTTTGCGCTGTAATGGTTGAAGACGCCATCGACATCCATTATAATCAGATACTTATTCCCATCGTCACGGGCGAGTGCCTTGAGTTCCTGCTTTGCCATTCCGATCGCTATGGTTGCAGTTAGGATGGTATATGAACATTTCCACCGTTAAGCGATATGACGTACTTGTGCTAAAGCCTTTTATTCGGATTTTACCATAGTCATTGCATCATAGAGCACAGGAGATACGATGGGACAGATAGGGAGCGATGCCATAAGGAAGCATGGAGGGATATATTTTGTGACCTCCAAGGCGTTCGGCCTCAGCCATGCAGATGGAGCTGAAGCCGCACTTCGCGGAGGAGTCGGGATAATACAGTACAGGGAGAAAGAGGCGTCAGCCAGGACCATGATAGAAGAGGCGTCAGCAATAAAGAAGCTTTGCAAGGATTACGGGGCCCTGCTTATAATAGACGATAGGCTCGATGTCGCCCTTGAGATTGACCCGGACGGCGTACACCTCGGGCAGGAAGATGCGCCCCTTGGCCTTGCCAGGAGGCTTTTCCCTGATAAGATAGTAGGCATATCTGCAAAGACGCCGGAGCAGGCCATCGAAGCCGAAAGGGGAGGCGCATCGTACCTTGGAGTGGGGGCAGTGTATCCGACATCCACAAAAGTTAAGACCGTTGTCATAGGCGTGGAGGGCTTTGCCAAGGTCAGAAAGAGCACAAGCCTTCCAGTCTATGCGATAGGAGGGCTGAAGCCTGAGAATATGGAAGAGATAAAGAGACTTGGAGGCGACGGGGCCGCAGTAATAACGGCAATATTGGGGTCACAGGACCCGTCAGAAGCGGCGCGAAGCCTCGTGAGCAGCTGGGAGCGTGCGTAATATCCACATAATGTGCCGGGTTTTTATAGGGAAAGGGCAATAGCCGATTATGGAAAGTCCTGAGAAAGTGTATAGGAAGATGATGTGGAGGGCGATCCCCACAATCCTCATCATAGCCCTGGCGTTTATCGGATCTTTAGTATACGTGGCTTTCTACGCCACCGGATTGAGTGTGTGGCAGCAGATAATAATAGTGGTTGTCACGCTCATAGCGGCGATGGTGGTCGTAGCCATACTCTGGATCATATGGTGGATGCCATACGTAGGCATGATGAAGAGGAAGGATTGGCAGAAGGCTTGGAAGTGAATAGATAAGCAGCCTGCAATCCCGCCTTATTAGCTTGGCTTTTGGCTACACGAGCGCCCTGAGCTTTCCCGAAGACCTTGACATCCCACCTAGAAGCTCGGCTATCTGGGTCACCATTGAATATGTGAGCGCCACGATCAGCGCAGGAAAGAAGAGTATGGATAGCCAGTATCCGCTGAATGAGGATTGGGCGCTGGATACCGCAAGCGCGAGCGGGGACTGAGGCGAGGAAGCCGCCTGCACGAAGTTTGAGTTCTGGCCGTATTTGGCGACCACGCCATTTGCTAACGCTAGCTGCGATGCTATGTTGTTTGATGTGTAGAAGTATGCCACTGAGAACAGCGTGGGCATTATGAAGTAGAAGCCTATGGCTATGGCTATCATCATGCCCCCGAGGTGCCGCGTTGGTATGAAGGACCGGAACAGGACACCGGGTATCAGGAAGACGGGTATGGAAGCATACATCATGAATATTATCAAGTAGAATTGGGTATACAGCGAGAAGAGCGCGTCAGTGAGGAATACTATCAGCGACCACGAAGGGAAGAAGAAGAAATAGGTCAATGCGAAAGACAGGATTCCGACTATCGGCGGAGTCCTCACTTCGCCGTCGGCTGCGGTGAACTGGAAGTTGATGGACGTGTAGAAAGAGGTGAGCGACTCTATGTTGAACAGGCTTGATGCTGTCACGGTTGTGGTGTTTATGGTTGTCGCTATATAGGACAGGGCGGCGTCATAGGGATCTATCGGTCCGGCAGTCATGGCTGGCAGGAGACCGAACATTACCGCGGCAAGGAACATGAAGAGGCCGACTATTATTGTGGTGGCAAAGGCTTCGTAGAGTTCTCCGGTTCCGAATGTCCTCAGCCGGTCATTATGGAAGACCGTGCCTATGAGGAATATTACGGTAGCTATCGAGAACGAGACGCTTATGGCTATGAACAGGATGGGGAGCCAGTTCACCCATACCTGCTGTATCTGGGGATTGAGATAGCTGCAGTACCATGGGGCAACGGTGTTTACGGTTCCACCAGTCTGACATCCCACCAAGGGCTGCGATGATACAAACCCCGAGATAGCTATTATCAGGATCGAGGCCAATAGTATTATGTGAACCATTCGCATATCAAGCAATCCTCGTTAGCAGCGACATCAGGTCTATCCTTTCGCCGATTGTCCTGGAAACATCCACTATGAATGCGTCCACTATTATAAGGTTGAGCAGGGGGAGAAGCATCAGGCCTGCTGAGACGAAGCCGCCATATATCACGAGGGGCGTTATTGCTGTCGAAAGAGCAGTGTTCTGGCATGCGGCCGCGGCAGGGTTTGAGCAGTTTGACGTTGCTGCAGTCACGACTGCGCCGAACAGGCCCTTAAGTATCGCTGACATGAGCGTGGTGAACGACCCCTGGAAGCATGCCCCGGGCACGCACACGGCATTTGGCACGTTTGCAATGGCCACATCAAGGAAGCCGTAGCTCATCAGCGTGACCAGCGGATATATGAAGCCTATGCCCAGTGCGAAAGCTATCATGGAGCCTCCGAACGTCCTGGTAACAGTGAATGCCCTGGCAACGAACCCCATTATCATGAATACCGAGAACAGCAGCATGGACGCACTTAGGAGTATCTGCTGCATCTGTGCGAGTATCACGACTGCAAAGTACGCGCTCATGAGAGGCACCAGGTATTGGAATACAAACTGTATCGGGACAAAGTTTACCAGGAAGCTTACACCCAGGCCGGGGGACGCCGCGCCTCCGGCGCCTGATGAAGGAAGATCCGGGATGCCCCCTACAAGCGCAACGGCATTGAAATTGGCGGTGGGCGCAATCCCTGCGATCATGGCCATGTAGAATACGCCGCTGCTGAATGATGCGACATGCTGGTTGTACTGGTACATGTCGCACACGGCTATCCCGTACAGGTTGTTGACATTTGATGATGACGGGGTATTGGATATCATGGGATTGCAGGTAGACGGAAGCAGCCCTATGCTGCTTAGGACCGGGGCGGGATTTACGGTGTACAGGAAGGATGACAGCGCGAGGAAGAATACTGCCAGAAGGACTGTTAGGAGTATCTCGTATATCTTTATCTTTGACCACACCTTTATGTCGTTCCTCCCTAGCAGAGGGCTGAGAGCATATATCACAACTATTACGCTTATGGCCACGGAGATTATGGCAAGGAAGATCGGGAACCATATTGTCGGCGGAATGGAGAGAAAGCATGCGGGATTGAACTGTACCGAACCCACGCTGCACCCGGCGGCCTGCAATAGTAATGCGCTCATAGTACTCTACCAAATGCCCTCTGGGCGTTGAGTGAGGTCGTCCCTAGCAGACCCCCTATCTTTTCAACCATCTCGTAGGCAATGAGTAATGCTATTACCAGTCCAAAGATATTAAGCCCTATGTAGAAGAACTGGCTCACGAACCCAGTCATCTCGCTGTAGTACAGCGAGCCCAGGTTTGTGGTTCGGAGATTGGTGATGAAGGAAAGCATATTGCCTCCGCTAATGCTGAAGCCCGTATTGCACAGCGGGTCCGTGCTCCCAGTACTGCATATTCCCGGACCGGGATTTACGGTTGCAAGGAATGGAAACATAATGGCTGGGAATATTATGTAGAAGGCTATGAACAGGGCTATTAATGAACCGCCTGCCGCCCTTGTCCATGGGAACGAGCGCAGCGCGAGGCCCACGTAGAGGAATATGGGAAAGAGATAGCTTATCACGAATAGCATGACTATCAGGAACATCCCGAAGAACATTGTGGCGAAGAATGCAGCTTGGTCGTCCCAGAGTACCTGGATGAACGGAGGTATTCCTCCGAAAGGCATGTAAGCGTAGCCCCAGCTGTTGGGCATTACTATCAGGTTTATGGACTGTGCTATATTGGCGGAAAAGAGCTTGACCACCAAGCTCAGCCAGTTATCGAACCCGCTGGTCACTATGTTCGTGCTTATGTAGCTGCACAGGCCGGAAAACACCCCGGTAGGGCCTGATGCGGACAGGCTCGGTACTGCTGGCACGAAATACTCCACAATGCCTATAAAGAACTGCATTGCAGGGAAGACTGATAAGGTCGCGAAGCCTATGACAGCTAATATTATGACATTGAATACAGCCTCCAGCAGCTCGGTCCTGGCAAACGAGACCATGTTGTTGATATTGAAGGCGGTGCCCAGTGCGTAGACCACAGACAGGATGCTGAAATCAAGCATTATTATGGCCAGGCATATGCTGACTATGCCGCTATAATTAGTAAGGCCGGCCAGGGGTCCTGCATAAGTTGAGCTGAATACCTGTGTACAGTTTACGAGCGAATAGGAAGCATGGGCAATGGCTACGAGCGCGAAGAGCGCGACAATCAAGGTGATTATTGGAGGATTTCTCATATGACCACTACAGGAACCTGCTCAGGCCCAGGATCGTTGTCTCCCCGCCCATCAGGGACGAGAGCCCGAACGTCGCCGACAACATCATGAGTATGTTTATTATAGGCAATATGAACGAAGTCACAGCCATTATGCCGTATATGTTGATCATGCCAATAAGAGCGGCATATACATTGACAGGCGCTATCCCGCATGGGAGCCCTGGGGTCCATGAAAGAGGAGTCACTCCGGAAACGGATGTACCTCCGGTAAGCTCAGTTATTGGTATTGCGAGGGCCAGGAGTATCTTTAGCGGGTTCTGTATGTTCATGGCGTTTACTATGCGCACCTCTATGTCTATTATCCCGTTAGATCCTGTTCCGTCTCCGGCAGGGTGTGCAACACTTGCATAATCTGCAGGGTAGCATGCATAAAGCCGTACAACTGATGCCGCATCGGGAAAGACATAGAAGCTCAGTGGTTTCTTTACATAGCATGGGGCGAAATCAGTGGTGGGGCCGGAGCCTGAACCGGATGCGGAGAACCAACCATTATCTCCAGCAGCGCAGGCGCATATCGCGGTATTGCCCGGAGTCCCCCCGTATGTTGCACAGTTTGACTGGGTTGATGCCGGGGCGGTGCCTGGCTTCGTGCCTTTGTATACGTATGAGAGCGGAAGCTTGTCTGCGCTGGTGTAGCAGAAGAGCTGGTACTGGGTGGTCTTTGCGCCGTAGTTCTGCGTGAAGTCGCTTATCGTCTGCGTGTTCATGTTTATGCCGCAGAGGGCTATGGCCGGCACATAGGATGCGCCCACTGTAGCCAGTGAGCCTGGCGTTGCCGGAGACCCTGGAGGCGCCAGGTTGCTTAGTGATGCATACTGGAACAGGAATACTGTTGGGAATATCAGTACACCGACTATTGTGGCAGCTATGAGCAATCCACCGGCCCTGCGCGTGAAGCCGAACGTGCGAAGGAGTATCCCTGCAGCCAGAAGGTACGGCCATGCCGTGAGGAGTATGAGCATCAGTATGAGCTCGGTGGTGTAAAGGTATATGGCAAGGTTGGACTGTGTCGTCATTACGGGCATTATGGCCCTGTGGAATATGTATCCGTTGTAAAGGTTATATGATATTGTAAACTCGGCGTCCCTCGGGACCAGCGGGATGACACACGCAGCAGTCTCACATATGGTGACGTATGACTTCAGCGCCCTTAGGAAGAAGATCATGCTATCGAAGTTATATATCGAGTTGAGCTCGGATATGCTCTGGTTCGTCAGGTTGGCTGTGACAACATAGCTTGCTGCAAGGCCGTAGTCAAGGTTTGAAGTCACGGCATCTATTCCGCTCTTTCCGTTGACTATGCTGCACACTGAAGTCGTTGGAAGAGGCTGGCTGCCCGAATAGGCATTGCTCTTGAGGAAGGAGACCTGAGAGTTGACAAGCACGTTGTTGCATATTGCGGATATCTGGTTCGTTACGGTGGAACCGAGGGCGGATTTGTAGGAGAGGGATGTTCCGCTGCCCACTATGAACATTATCCCGATTATAAGGACGACTAGGAAGACCGTGCCTATGGCCTGCTGCATCTCACTGAGTGCGGATCCCTTTATGCGCGCATTGTTAAGCAGGACGCCTATAAGGTAGTATACAACGGTAAGCATTATTGCCGCCGCGGCCCCGGCCATTATTATAGGCAGCCACGACTGGAATGATGAATAGCTTGACGCAAGCTGCTGGGTTGCGGCAAGGGCCAGCCCGGAGGCTGCGGAGAGCAGAAGCAGGATTGTAAGAGCATTGTGCGTTGGCATTTACTTACCCCAGAAAGGCCCTACGCCTATCATCCTCCCGACGGAGTTCAGCCCTTTGGAGAGGCCCATAGCAAATCCTACGGTTATGGCGAAGTCCAGGCCTATGAGGAATATCCCTTGGAATATGTACTGCGCGGTCTGCTGCGCGAACCCTATGATTATTGCAGGAAGACCGTATAGGTTTTCCAATATAAGCTTTACGCCGTTGCCAAGGCCCCCTAAGCCGTTGAAACTGCCGCCGTAGAACGTGGAGAACAGGTTGAAGCCTCCCAGGAATCCGCCGTTGCCGGAAAGCTGTTGTGTGTTGGTTGAGAAGAGGGTATCGGAAGGGAGGTTGTATATCTGGTACGGCCCGCTGTACTGGTAGTAGGGGTTGCATAGTGCGGGGGAGACAGCACCGCTGCAAGGAGTGAAGACCCAGGTCACCACGAAGGCATTGAACAGTATTGTGAGGGGGAATATGAGGTAGAAGCCTACTGCAAGGGCCAGGAAGGTATCCGAAGTCTGCCTGAGATTGGGACCTGCGAAAGGTATGGAGCGCAGTATAAGTGCAAGAGGGAGCAGTATCGTGAATGCAAGCTGCTGTATGAAAGGAAGTATTAGCAGCACCATGAAGAGCACACCGAACGTGACGGCTATAAGTGCCAGGAAAGTGCCGGTCATGGCTCCGCTGAAACCGAAGTAGATGCCCATAAGGCCTGCGGAGAAGCTGAAGCCTAGTGTAGGAGTTATGGTTATTGTGGGCAGGAACTCCTCGAGATAGTTGGCTATATTGCCTGTGAGCGTGAGAAGCACAGACTCGGAGTATATGCTCGTGAACAGGTTGAGGCCGGTGTTGAACATCAGGTTGTTTACATAAAACTGTGAGTACTGAAGCGGGTTCTGGTAGTGCTGCACAGTGGATCCGGCTACCAGCATCTGGCCTATGTTGCACATGGTGGATGCAGACCCTATGAGCACTGCTAGTATTACTACGCTGATCATTCCCTGGAATGCCTCGTACTTGGCAGCAGCCTTGAGCTTCTCCCTGAATGCGGTGGGCATGACGCCGCTTATGGCAAAGATTACGGCAGCCACTGCGAAGTTTATGCTCAGGACTATCGCAGTTATGTTTATCCACTGGTTGGCGTTGAGAGAAGATACGCCCGAACCTGCGAATGTGCAATAAGTGCTGTACACAGTCTGGGTTACGGTAAGCGAGATTGGATTCATTTGCGTCAGCTCGATATCCTCAATTTTCCTCCCAGCTGGAACCTTATCGACCCACCCATGGCGCGAGCTATGGAATCGGTTATGGCATATACCACCACCAGGTCGATCGTGATCAGCACCAGCTGCAGCAGCACGTATGGCACCATTGACATCAATATGTCCATATACTGATATATTGCAGTATCGCTGAATACGTTGGCTCCGTTGTACTGCCCTACCTGGTCATTCGAGGCGGAATAAGCCACAGTGGAAAGGAGGTTGGGCAACGCTGATGTCGTTACTGGCACAGTAGTGCAGAATGACGGGCCCACGAGGACGAATGCGGTCATGAACGGACATGACGATATGAATGAGCCGAAGCCGGTAGGGCTTGGCAACGGCGGAGGCGTGAATGCAACAGCCTGGGAGATGTAATTGGTAACTGAGGAATTGAGTATTATCAGCACGCCGGGAAGGACTATGGACATGCCTATGCCTATGGCGATCATTGTGCCGCCTATGCCGCGTATGAACGGGAATGCCCGAAGCACGATGCCCAGAGGCACGAAGAATGTAAGGCCTATAAGGGTCATTGTTGGAAGGACGTACACGAGTATTAGAAGTATGACGGTGAATGGGAATATGAGGAAGTTTATTGCGTCCCCTATTATGGACCCGTAGGCCGCTATCATTGGGTTTCCTGTCTGCAGCATCCAGTTGTTGAACGGCACAAACACGGAGCCGGAGACTATGCCGAAGAAGTCCCAAACAGGGACTGCGAAGTAGCTGCCAAGCTTGACGTTTGACCAGAAACCCGAGCCGGAGCCGATTAGGCCCACCCAGGACCACACGTCCATCATGTTGTAGTTAACGTTGCATAGGTAAAGCTCTGTGCTGTTTATGAGAGGGGTTATGTTGCCGCCTGTGATGGGGCCGCCCCCTGATGGGGCAAAGGCATAAGCCACATTGCCCACTATGGACAGCATCGAGAAGATGACGACTATTATTATTGCCGATTTGGTTATCTCCCAGTACTCTGACTGCAGCCAGTTCCTTATCCCCATATGGGGGAAGAGACTGCTCAGTATAAGCGCTATTGCGACTACTGCAAAGGATATCATCAGTGCCATTACCGAAAGCGATACCGCAGGGCCCATTATGTTTCCATAGGAAACCGTGCCTACAGGCATCCCCAGCTTCGGATTGGTGACGGGGTTGTAGTTTTGGCAGTATGCAGGGGCATCACTAGAAGGCACTGATAATGGATTGCTTGCCGCGCTTGTCAGGCCAACAAGGACCAGAGCGATGACAAGCCAGAGCATTGCATTTCGCATGCAATTAATAGATAGTTGCACATTAAAAATGCTTTCTGAGGATAGGGCATTTCTGGGCCAAAAAGCAGCATTTAGTGCCTGAGCAGCCTGAACCTTGACATATATGCCTCAGCCTGGAATATGACGAAGTACGGAAGTATGAAAAGGGAGTTTATTATGAGCACGGCGTAGCTTGCGAAGGGGGTGCCCAGCAGGAATACGCACACGGAATCGACAACAGATATGGATATGGTTAGGAGGGCCAGCCATGCGATGAAGTACTGCGGCTCGTGAACGACCAGCTTTATGCTGTCCTTCACTGCCCTGCCTATGCGCTTGTCATCAACCACCGTGGCGCTTGGGGCGTAGAACAGGACAGTGCCTGCGACGAAGCCCACTACGGCAGTTAGGACAGCAGGCATGTGCACAGAATAGCCGAATACGTTAACGAGCATTATTAGTATGGTGTATGCAAGGAGCATTAGGAAGACGCGCCCTATATAGATCTCTATGTTCTGGAATGCCCTCCTGCTTATCTTCGACTTTGTCCGCCTTGCCTTCACGATGAGGCTTATCAGCACGAACGCGAAGCTCAGGAAGAGCAGCGAGAATATGGACGCTATGGTTATAACTGAAAGGCTTACGAAGTTTATGTTTCCGTTTGAGAAGATGCTGGCGCTTCGCAGGAATATTGCACCTGCGCCCATGTAGGTGGGCAGCGGAGCGAAAAGGGGTATGGCAAACGCTATCAGGAAAGGTATTGAAAATATAAGGACTAGCCGCAAGTTCTCCCTGTAGACCTCTACCGAGTCGCTTACGACGCCTGACAAACCATACACCTAGTAATCAGTCAAGACTAAAAAAATAAAAAGGTATGCAGTGCGCGCTTTTTGCGCACTGCATACATACACGGGATTGCTTATGCGATCAGCAGGTTGCCACAAGGCCAGCAGAGCCTCCAGTTGCCGCTATCTGCGTTGCAATCCATGGCGCAAGGAAGTATATTATCAATGCGACTATTGCGCCCACGATCATGTTGAGTGACCATCCCTGCAGGTTGCCCTTTATGTTACCTGAGGCAGGCATCACATGAGATACGGCATAGAGCACAGCGCCCAGCGCCAGCAGCACTATGACAAGTATTCCTACGAATGTTTTAATGTCAGTACATATCGCATTCAGCGTGCTTGATACGGTTCCGCCCACGCCTGCAGCCGCGAATACTGAGGTTGTCAGAAATCCGCCAGTCATCATAACTAAGAACAGATACCTCATCAGGTTTGCTAGAGTTTTCATGCATTTCACTTTTGGTAATGTACATACCTGTGGAGATTTAAATAGGTTTCGATGTGCACAGATACCAATTTCGCATTAGTACTTAATGTATAATGTGAACAGGGTATTAGAATTGGTGCTGGCTGTCACACGGCGCCGTGCCTGTTGTCTGGGCGGCTCCAGGGACATCTGTGCGTTTTTTAACGCTGAGTAGCAAACTATAGTCTAGATGCTTATGGCGGCAAGGCAGGATAGGCACTTGAAGATGCGCAAGGGCATGGACGGGCTCATGTTCA
Organism: Microcaldota archaeon; assembly: GCA_964561405.1. Lineage (GTDB taxonomy): Archaea > Micrarchaeota > Micrarchaeia > Micrarchaeales > CABMGC01 > JAJZNA01. Next base: position 9,494 of record CAZLPL010000007.1, on the reverse strand, counting down.
CTGCAGTTGTGTTCCTGTTGGTGATAGGCGCCCTCAGGTATCCTGCGCAGCTTGTCCCAGGGGCAGTGCAGTTGCTGCAGCTTTCATGTTATATAATGTTCATAGCTCTTGCATGCCTTTACGGCCTGGGAAGGGGGGCCGAAGCAGGTGCTGGAAGGTACTCTACGCTGTTTAGGAGGGTGTCGGCGGCCTATATTGCATCCGCGCTGGTTTCTATAGCATGGAGCATTGCAGTTTTCGGAAACATTGGGGCACTGCTTGGAAGCCTAGTCTATCCTATGCTCACATCCATACCGTATGTCATAGTCTTCTTCCTCATGGCCCTTGGCACATACCTGTACAGGATAAGAAGGTACCGTAAGATAGGCATCCTCATATATGCAGTCACGCTGATGCTCATAGTAGGTTTCTTCGAATCCAGGCTTGCCCTGTCATACTTTGCTAACGATGAGGAGATAATAACAATGCTTGGGGCAAAGGCACTTCTCGCAGGCTCCAACCCGTATGCAGTATCGGCAGCGCGAGTGCTTGCGGCCGCGCAGGTGAACAATGGCACAAGCATAACCATACTCTCTTCTGGTAATATAGCCGGGAGCATGGACTACCCTGCACTGTTCGTACTCTCGTTCGTGCCTTTCTACGCGTTGGCGCAGCCTACGCTCTACAACCTTGAGCATGTGTATATGCCGGCAGAGAGCATAGTTTTCATATTTGTCATGCTCCTTGCGATATGGAACAGCATAGACGACAGAGATCCGCTGAGGCCAAGGTATCTGCTGATGGGCGCATTGATCTTCCTGATACCAGGAATGCTGCTCTCCCTGCAGGTATACCTGATGCTGGCAATCATGGTTGTTGCTTATTCCAGGCTGGAATCGCGCAGTGCGTGGCTGTTCCTGGGGCTCGCACTGTCCATACAGCAGGAGCTGTGGTTCGCAGTTATACTGATGCTGCTATACTCGTTCAACACGTATGGGATGCGAAAGGGGATCCGCGATGCCGCTGGTGCCTTGGCAGTGTTTGTGGCAATCAACGGCTATTTCATTGTGATAGACCCTTCGACATACTTACATGCGCTGTTCCAGACCCTCGGATACCTGCTGCCAAATGCGGAAGCTGGAATAGGTTTCTTCCTGTTCATGCACCTGAACATGCTCCTTGCGGATTTTTCATACCTTTTCATGCTTTCATGCGCTGTTCTTTCCCTGGCGTTCCTTTACTTCAACGAGAAGAGGCTTGTGCCGGTGTTCGGCATGATACCTTTCCTCTTCCTTGCGCATGCTCAGGCGGCGTATTACTTCTTCTTCGCAGCTATGCTGGTAGTGGCCATACACTTCAAGGAAGGCAGGTGGAACAGGGGATGGTTCAGGGAAGCTATTGAAATGGGCAGGCTGCGCATGGTTATGTTAATAGGCTCTGCAGCAGCAATCTTAGCTGCCGGAATTGCAGTAATTATTGTCGCACACTCGTCTTACGTGGGGCAGGCTGGATTCTCCGTGTCGGGCCAGACTGCATATATATCCGGAAACACGCTCCACTATGTCGCAACCCTTACATACCACCGAGGATATGACGGGAGCCCATGGGTGCTCCTGGGGGCGTACAACAGCATCGGAAACATACAGTTCTACGGACTGCACAACACAAGCCTCATGAACGGCGCGGAGAAGTGCCAGTTCCCGTGTTCCCTGAACATAAATATACTCAGGCTTAACGGCTCTGGCACCTATAGCATAGACATGGAAGTGGGCAATGTATCTGGGCCTGAATACGTTTCGGCGCTCATCTACGAAAAAGACTATGCATACCAGTCGGACATGACCAAATCCTCGCAAGGTAGTTAGGTTTAATAAGTTAAACCCTATGAATTTATTATCGTTGATCCAATGGCCGGCCAGGAGATAAAGACAAGCATAGACAGTCTGGTTGCCTACCTCAAGGAGCACGGAGAGACAAATATAAGCGTGGTAGCCTCTGTGCTGGGCGTTGGTGAAGCCACGATAATAGAATGGTCAAACATACTGGAGAAAGCCAATGTCATAAGGATAGTCAACAGGTCTGGCAGGATGTTCCTCTCGCTGATGGAAGGGGGCGCTCCTGCGGGAAATGGCATGGCCGCACCTACTGATGCCGAAGTAAAGGTAAGCGAAGAGTCTGAACAGATGCACATAGAGGCAGACATAGCCTCGCAAATTGCTGCAGTGAACCAGATATCTTCAATGATAGACCAGTTCAGCAAGTCCATATCCACCGTAGATGAGACGTTCAAGACGAAGTACAAGGACGTCAAACCATTCCTCGACAAAGTAAACGCGGTTCAGGCCAGGATAGACACTTTTGAGAAGAGGATGGAGACCAATGCAAAACACCTTGAAGAGATACGTGCGCAGATGCAGAAGGAGTTCGACGCGCTGCAGAAGTACTCCACCATGCTTTCGGGCTTTACTCTTGATACCAACAATGCAAGGGGGATAGCGGAAGACATAAGGGGAAGGCTTAATCTTTACAACGCCAACATGGATGAGATGTCGAAGGCACTGGACCAGTTGGTCTACAGGTACAGGAAGAATGCACTGGAGATGCGCAGGGACATACGGGATAAAACGGAGCAGCTTGTGCAGATAGTCAACCTCGAAGAGAAACAGATGAGGGAGTACGAGAAGACAGGAAAGGATTACAAGAGGGACTCGGCGGTGCTCATAAGGAACGCCGACAACAAGAGGAAAGCCATATTCGATGAGTTCGACAAGACGATGTCGGAAGTCAAGCGGCTTAGCGACGTAGCAGGCAAGGACCTTACTGGGCTGAAGTCCAGGTCTGACGAGCTCAAGAAACAGCTCGGGGACATGTCGGGCATAAACGACACACTGCTGTCCATAAAGAAGGACCTTGACGCAGCTACGGAACAACGCAACGCACTGCTCAAGAGCCTCAACACCATGATGCAAGACGCGAAGGACCTGTCATCCAGGAGGAGGCCTGCAGAGAAACAGATGAGGAAGAATGCGCTCAAGAACAGGACCGAGAGTGCCAGCGAGACCATAGAGCATCTCAGGGAGGCCGCCGACACAATTGGCAATAAATTCAAGTCGATTTCTCCGGAAAAGGGAGATGCAAGAACACAGAAGGGAAAGGAGGATGTGAATGGCTGACCAGGTCGTTGAAAATTCCAAAGAGCTTACGAACTACAGCCTCACCGCGAGCGGGATAGAGGCGAAGATACGCATCGTGGACAAGGGGGAATTCGTACCGAGTTACGAGATAAATGTGCCAGGGGTTGGGGATGCGACCAAGATACTACTCACTTCGCTTAGGGGAGAACTGCTCAAGCTTGTGCCAGTTGACACCACCAAGATAACGGACACCGAATACGTGGCAGACCTGAACAAGAAGTACATAAACGCTGCGTCTGTAGTCATAGACAAGTACCTGCCAGGCACTAAGCCGCAAGTCAAGGCCATACTCATAGCATACATAATAAACATCATGCTTGGGCTCGGGGACCTGGAAGTCCTCCTTGCCGACGAAAATCTTGAGGAGATAGCTGTCAATGGATCCAAGGATTACGTATGGGTCTTCCACAAGAAGTTCGCATGGTGCAAGACCAACCTGAAGCTTTACAACGAGGAGGCAATATACGACCATGCAGAGGCCATAGGCAGGAGGGTGGGGAGGCAGATAACCACGCTATCGCCGCTCATGGACGCTGAGCTGGCTGACGGTTCCAGAGTGAATGCCACACTATATCCGGTGTCGCAGAGCGGTAACACGATAACCATAAGGAAGTTCTCCAAGAACCCGTGGACTATGCCTGCGCTGATAAAGTCACATTCGACATCTGCGGAGATTGCCTCCATAATATGGGTTTGCGTGCAGAACGAGATCAGCCTCGTGCTCTCGGGGGGAACCGCTAGCGGGAAGACCAGCTTCCTCAACGCCATGTCAATATTCATGCCCCCTAACCACAGGGTAATATCCATAGAGGAGACAAGGGAGCTTACCCTGCCAGACTTTCTGCAGTGGGTGCCGATGCTGACCAGGCAGGCAAATGCGGAAGGAAAGGGAGAGATAAGCCTGTACAACCTGATGATAAACGCACTGAGGCAGAGGCCGGACATAATGCTTGTCGGAGAGATCAGGACTAAGTACGACGCGCAGACCCTTTTCGAGGCAATACACACAGGCCACGCAGTGTATGGCACCATCCACGCAGACAACGTGCATGATACTGTGGTAAGGATGACGAACCCGCCGATAGACATACCCAAGGTTATGCTCAACTCCATAGGTGGCATAATATCGCTCTTCAGGCACAGAAGGCTGGGCATAAGGAGGGTCCTTGAGCTTGGGGAGATGCTTAACAGCGGAGACGCTAACGTGCTGTACAGGTGGAACCTGAGAAACGATACGTTCGCGCAGGTTTCCAACCTCTCAAGGCTCTCGGAGCTGATATCACTATACGGAGGCTACACGTACAAGGAGCTTATGGACGACATAACTGAGAAGTCAATGATACTAAACTGGATGGTGGCGAATGACGTGACAAATGTCAATGACGCAGGCAACGTCATAGCCCAGTATTACAAGAACAAGGACAAGGTGGTGGCACTTGCAAAAGAGAATGTGAAGTACGCCCCCGACCTGATCAAGTGACGTGTTATGGATTACACAGGCGCAGTTGATATGATTTCCAAGATGGAGGCAGAGGACACCGGGCAGAGGTCTATCAGGATAAGCATAGGCGAGGCTGAAGACATGATCAGGATCAGGGAGTACGATACAAAAGGCATAGCGAGCACAGTCAACTTCGTAGAGAGGCTCGAGGGCAAGGGAAGGTCTTTCCAGGAGCCCCACCAAAGGGAGGTGAGGGAGGCTGCTGCAAGGCATGTAGCCGCAGCGCCGAAAGACGGCGCCAGGGCTGGGGAGGACATACTCATGGAGATTGGAGGCGCAGCAAAGGAGCTCGAGGATGCCCTATCGAGCATAGGGAACGCCATGTCAAAGGTTACTGAGGCTAAGCCGGACAGGGGGCTTGTACTCCCGGGGCTGTCGCCTAGCGACCAGCTTAGCGAGCTTGAGAAGATAGTAGAAGGCATAGATACCGGGGCTTTCGACAAGGAGCATATAGGCATCATTAAGATGGAGGTTTCGGGGCTTTCGAAATCCCTGGCAGCGCGCAAGGCGCCGCAGGGGGCGGACTCGGGAATTCTGGCCCTTAGGGACAAGAAGCTCAAGGAAGTATTAATTAAATTGGGTATAAAGTAGGTATTGGTATAATGCTGTTCAAAAAGAAGGCCATCGTAAACAGGCAGATAGTCGGGTTTACGAAGCCTGGAAGGTTCTTGTTCTTTAAGATAAAGGCAAAGCCAATTTATAAGGTGGTCAAGGAGCAGGTGGCCCCGACTGCCGAGAAACCGAAGGCACAGTGGGCAAGGCCGGCAAAACAGGCCACGATGAAGCGCAGTGCCCTCCAGATGAAGATGCTGGCGAACCTTGCGCCTGCGCTGGTTGAGATAGGAATGAAGGTGACGCCCGAGCAGTACATGGCCATCTCCATGAACAAGGCAAGGATTGCAGCATCTGTGATCTTGGTAGGGGGAATCATTGCAGTGTTTGTACTGAAGCTTGAAACTGTGTTCGCGCTGTTTGCTGTGGCAGGGGCCGCTGCAGCGTACTTCGTGGGATACCAGATGCTCATATCCTATCCCATGAGGAGGACAAAGTCAATAGGCAATGATGTTGAGAAGGACGTGCTTTTCGCAGCAAGGGACATGATAGTAAGCATGAGGTCGGGGGTGCCGTTGTTCAATGCCATGGCCACCGTAAGCGTTGGGTATGGGGCAGCCAGCAGGGAATTCGAGAAGATAATAGACAGGGTGCAGCTGGGCATGCCAATGGACCAGGCAATAGACGAGGTAAGCGAGAAGAGCAGGTCTGCTACGTTCAAGAAGCTGATGCTGCAGGCGAGCACCAGCATAAAGGTCGGATCGGATGTCATCGGCTCGATACAGGAGGTCATAAACGACGTTAGCCAGGAGAGGGTAATAGAGCTAAGGAGATACGGGCAGAGGCTCAACGCGATAGCCATGTTTTACATGCTCTTCGGAGTGATATTCCCCAGCATGGGCATAGCGGTTGCTGCCATTATGTCGACATTCATAAGCATATTCACGATAGACAATAACACGCTGATAATGGCGGTCCTGGGACTTGCATTCCTGCAGTTCGTGTTCCTCAGGATGGTGTCCTCCTCAAGGCCCAGCTTCGCGAGTTGATATTCATGGCAACAATAGTATTCGAACGGTTGGTAGGAAGGAACGTTGCAAGGTTCGTGTCAACAGAGCTTGACCTTGCAGGAATCAGGACTAGCGTCAACAAGTTCCTTGCCGGGGCCATACTGGGATGGATTGCAATAACAATAATAGTATCCTTCAGCCTTTCCATCGGGCTCAAGCTTAACGCAGGTCTGGCACTACTCGCTGGCATCGGAATGAGCGTGATATATGAGGTGGTGCTTTATGCCCTGCTTGAATTCAGGATAGACCAGAGGAAGAGCTTCGTGGAGGACGTGCTTCCCGATTATCTGCAGCTCACAGCAGCCAACATGAGGAGCGGTGTGTCAATGTCAAAGGCCCTGGAGATGGCAGTAAGACCGGATTTCAAGTATTTCTCAGACGATGTCACGATAATGGGCAGGCAGCTTTATTCCGGAGAGACCATGGCCCACGTATTGACCCAGCTTGGCTCTAAATACAGGTCCCCGACCCTGAAGAGGACAGTGAGGGTTATTGTTGAGGCCCAGCAGTACGGGGGAGGCATGGCAGACCTGCTCAACCAGATAGCCAAGGACATGAGGAACCAGCACATGGTGCAGAAAGAGGTTGCAGGACAGCTTTTCATGTACACGATATTCATAGCCTTTGCGGCAATAATAGGTGCCCCGGCACTCTACGGCCTCACCAACGAGATGATAGGAGTCACATCCACAGTATGGTCAAGGATCTCCCTGAATACTGCATCAAGCCTGCCATCGGTCGGAGTGTCATTCATAAAACTGTCAAAGCCCCTGATAACCCCGCAAGGCTATTACTATTTCTCCCTTGCGGCCATATTTGTCATAACTGGATTCGGATCCTTCATCATAGCGGCAATAGCGACTGGAGTGCCTTTCAGGGGAATAAAGTACATGCCAGTGTTCATCATAGCAGGGCTTGCCATATTCCTAGTGGTATCGCTCTTCATAGCAGGGCTGTTCTCGTCATTTGCACCCACTTAGGATGACTCAGGGAGGGGCAGGGAATCCGAGGGACTGCCACTCGCGCGATACCCCGCCAGCAGTGGAGAGGCCAGTATAGTTGTATGACTGTGTGGAGTAGTTCGCCTGTATGAATGCGTACGAAAGGGAATTTGCCTGGCCGTTATCCCCATAGCCGCTGTAATCGTTCAGGTTGCCGTTCAGGGGCCACCAGCCGGCAAGATTGCTTGTCTTATAAAGAGGCGGCGCCGTGATGCCTGCGCGGTACATGCCCATTATCTGCGAACCAGTAAGGGTCGTGTTGTATACCTGCAGGTTTGAAATGTAGCCGAGGAAATAAGCCTGGGTATTGGTACTGGAGGGACTTCGTGCGCCAAGCATTATCGGATATGACTCCTCTGAGAACCTCGATGTCAGGAGGGCGCTGTTCACCTCTGTGCCATCGATATAGAGGTACTCTGTCAGCAGGGTGTTGCTGAATTCCCCTACAACATAGTGCCACCCGGGGTTGCCCCAGTTATAGCACAGCTCCTTGAACGAGGTGCCTGAAATTCCGGCACCGAAGTCTATCCCCTGCCCATTGCCACAGTTTGTATTTGGGGTTAGGAAATACCAGTCCTCCAGGAGCACGTTTGATTCTGCGCGGCCTTTGTCCACTATGGATGTCCAGTATGACTGGGCGATAGGCTCATCTACCCAGAATGATACTGCAAATGAAGGAGGGCTGAGTCTTGCGGCCGAAGGCAGCATGACGTTGCTTGTCAGGCCGTCGAAATATGGGGTAGTGATCCCGTAATTGCCGAGCTCCAAAGGCGCATCGGACAGGTATACCTGCGGTTTGCCTGAGGCGCCGCACTGCGCATTGTTGTTGCATGACAGGAGGCTAGGTATGGCATACGTGTTTGAAGGGTACTGCTGCACATATGCGGCATCGCGGGTGTAGTCGGGAAGGGTTACATAGGCAGTGTTTACCGAAGTTGAATTTGAGTATTGTTTTCCGCTGTAGTCGTTTGCATTGCCGTTGAGTGTGTACCATCCCTGGAGCTTGGCTCCGGATATCGGAAGCCCTTCGACGCCCTGTTGGTAGAGGTTTGCTATCTGCGCCGCACTGAGGGTGGTGTTGTATATCTGGAGGTTTGCAACATAGCCGGAGATGCTGCCTGCTTCGGTAACAGAGCTAGAGCCTGAGCCGATTGATATTCCCCCGAGGCCGGTAAGCGGGGCCGTGTCTGCGCCTGTGCCGCACCATGAATTTGTCTGCACCTCGTTGCCGTTTATGTACAGTTTGAACTGGGATGGGCTTACTGCTGTGCCAGACTTGCCGTCGAATGTGCCTACCACATAGTACCATGTGTTTGAAGGGTATTGGGCGCTGGATTCTATGCCAAGGCCCACGCCGTCGCTGCTGTCCCCGAAAAAGAAGCTTCCCTGCGGCGCCAGGCAGCCCAGTGCGCCGCCGAAGCCCAGGGTAAGGCTGTGGCCCGCGCCGCTGCCCCTGTCGCTCTCTATTAGACCAGATTGTGAAGCAGGATATACCCATGCAGCTACGGTGTAAGTACTTACTCCCTGCTGCTGCTCTCCTAGCGTTACTGCTGAAACAGGCGCGCTGCCATTGAGCGCAAGGACCTGGCGGCTATAGGGAAAGAGTGTGAATATGCCGTTTGGCGATCCGGTCCTGAAATTCCCTGCCACCCTCTGGAGGTACGAAGGCGTGAATGGGGACGTGAAGTAATCGCCAGCGGCGGCTGCCGAATCGAGCCCGCTCACGTTGAGGACGGAGAGACCCGGGCCGTAAAGCAGCACCTGCCTCCCGGTGGCAAGGTAGTTTAATATGTCTGAACCGGATGGGTAGAGCAGGTACGGAATATTAGGCTGGGTATCCACGATCTGTGTCACGAGGCCGCCGAACTGGTTTGCGCACGTGCTTGCACCTCCAGTTATTCCGAAGGCGTTTGCAGTCGCAAGTATCACGAACTTGTCATACGGCGCTACTGAGAGGGAACTCGGAACTGCGCTGCACGATGTGGCACCTGAAGGGATCCCCACAACAGTACCGTATACAAATCCGCTGGTGTTGCCCGTAGTTGCGTACTCGTTGCCTATGACCTTCACAAGCCCCTGCATCCCAGAGAAGCGCATCTGCCTATATACGCCCTGCTGGGCGTAGAACAGGTCGGGGGTGCCGTTGAGGGGCATGGAGACGTTTACTGGGATATTGAAATGATATGCGCCAGTGGAG
>CAZLPL010000006.1:10854-22932 GCA_964561405.1 Microcaldota archaeon | reverse complement strand
GTCAGTTTAGATTGTCCATACGCCCGTTTATAATACCTTATGTCAACCTCACGGACCTTGTACCCGGCCCGGGCGAGTTCTATTGCGAAGAAGGATATACCAGCCCGATATGGCTCTATGTCGCGTATGGTATCGAAGGCGCTTTTCCTGACAACGAACAGGCCGGTAAGCACATCATGCACGCGGGAATGATACAGGATACTGAAAAGCCAGCTTAGCATTGAGTTTCCGAAGCGCAGGTAGGCGCTCATTGATCCTGGCTCCAGGTTGCCGAGCCGATTGCCCAGCACTAGGTCCGTCTTCCCCGAAGAGATCATCTTTATCCCTTCGACTATCCCCTCCATGCCGTGGGTTCCATCTGCATCAGTGCTTGCAAGTATGCTTCCGTGAGCTGCCCTCAGACCGGTCATTATGGCCTTTTCCACGCCGCTGTCCTGTTGCCTTATGACCGTTGCGCCAGTTTTTTTCAGCTTGTTGAAGTAGGCATCGCCGCTCTTGTCAACTACGATTATCTCAACGTCCTTTCCAAGCTTCGCTCTCAATTCGTCGATTACCTTGAATGCGCTTTCTTCCTCTATGGTTGGAAGGATTACACTGATCCTATGCATCTAATTCGCTATAATATGCTAATAGGTAAATATATTTAAATTGGAGAAATCGTTGCATCTGCCTGCAAACGTTTTTATATATTGTTGCAGTCTTCTATCACATATAAAGTATAGTTTAAAGTTAAACTAAGTAATTCGATGCGCGGAGGCAATACAGGATTTTGCATGGACAAGGACATGAGGCGTGGCATCATGAAGATCATGATATTAAGCTACGTGAAGGGCCATAAGACGCACCCGTACGCGCTTTTGAAAACCATGAAGTCGGTAGGCATGATACACAGGAGGCTTGGCTTTAGTACAATAACGAAAAATGATATATACAACCTGACATCCATGCTGGAGAAGGAGGGATTCGTAAGGAGCAGGACAAGGCATTCGGGGGGTAGGGTGCAGAAGATCTTCACCATTACAAGGAAAGGAAACGAAATAGTGGTGAACAAGGAATTGATATTGAAGGAAACGGTTTATGCGCTTAGAAAGCTGGTTGATGGTGAATTGAGTGGCAAAGAACATAGTTGAGATACGGGACCTTGTGAAGAGGTTCGGGGACTTCACCGCAGTCAACAGCATAAACCTGGATATAAAGGAAGGGGAGATATTCGGCATACTGGGGCCAAACGGGGCCGGAAAGACTACAACAATAAACATGATACTTGGACTGTTGGTGCCAAGCTCTGGCACCATAAAGATAAACGGGCTGGATATATCAAAGCATGGGCACGAAGTAAAGAACATGATGGGGCTCATGACGCAGGAGACTGTTGTAGACAACGACCTCACCGCACGCGAAAATCTGGAGATATTCGCAGAGCTGTACCATGTCCCAAAGGACCACGTAGAGAAGAGGATACATGAGGCGCTGGAAGAGGCAGAGCTGATGGACTTCGCAAACAAAAAGGCCGGAACGTTCTCAGGAGGGATGCAGAGGAGGCTATCCCTTGTCAAATCCATGATACAGCACCCGAATCTCCTGATACTGGACGAGCCGACAACAGGGCTGGACATACAGAATAGGGTCAACATGTGGAAACACATAAGAGACCTTGTGAAGACAGGGGTCACAATCATACTTACGACACAGTATCTTGAAGAGGCGGATGCGCTATGTGACAGGATAGCAGTCATAGACCATGGAAAGGTAAAGGCCATCGGCACCGCGCTTGAGCTCAAGAAGATGGTTGGAAGCGGCCGTGTCCTTGAACTAGTGGTGGAGAACGCATCGGAAGCCCAGGAGGCATTCAAGATATTGAAGAGCAAGTTCAAACTGAATCCGGTGATAGACGGAAACAAGATAACTGCGGTGATGGAAAAGGCCGCGGCAAGCATCCTAACGGAGATACTTACGAGCCTTGACAGAAACAAGATAGTTGCTACATCGGTAAGCCTGCACCTGCCTACTCTTGATGATGCATTCATAAAATTGACAGGTTCGGCATTCAGGGACACGGCCAGCGAGAGTTACACGTCCACAATGACTACAATGTACCTTAGGAGATGATATGAGCGTATTGAGCGATGCACTTGTGCTTTACAAAAGGGAGATGCTGGTATTCAAGTCTAACCTGCGAGTGAACCTCATACGGTCGGTGATATTCCCGTTGGTCATAATAGTATTCTTTGGCAATGCAGGATTGAGCATAACCAACACACCCATAGCCATAGTCAACTATGCCAACAACCCGCAGTCAATGCAGTTCATAAGCAGCCTCCAGTCCAACAAGGCGATATCGGTCGCGTCAATCACCAATGAGAACACTGCCCTGAACATGCTCAAGCTAGGCAACGTCCAATTCGTTGTCATAATACTGCCCACGTTCCCGAGCCAGAATCCCAACGTGCCTGGAGTGCAGGTGTACTACAGCAATGCACAGGTCGGCACCGTGCAGAGCGTGCTGCCCATAATAAACGGATACGCTGCACGATACAGCGGCCTTCCGGGGTCATCCCAGGTGTCAGCACAGGAGCAGGCAACTGGAAGCCAACCGTCCATTGTTGGCGGACAGGTGTCTTCGGACGCACTTTATGCATCGCAGGGAAGCTACAAGGACTTCCTTACAGGGGGAATACTGGCAATGGTAGTGGTCTTCGGAGCGCTATTCGGAGGAGGCATATCCATACTTTCCGACAGGCAGCTGGGCACCATAAAATCATTCCTTATAACGCCCATAAACAAGAACTCCATAGTGCTTAGCAGGATGCTTTCCGGAGCCACACAGAGCATACTGTTCGCGTTCATAGCTCTTGCAATAGGCATTCTGGATGGGGTGAGCATAGCGATGGGCCCGTTGGCTCTCCTTTACATACTGGTAACCACAATCATCATAGGAGTAGGATTCAGCGGGATCGCCATGATAATAGCCTCTAGGATAAAGAAGGTTGATACATACGCCATATTCGCCCAGGCAGTGGGCCTCCCACTGTGGTTCATATCCGGAGGCATAATGCCGATATCTACACTGCCATCTTGGCTATTGCCCTTCTCAGTCATAGATCCGCTCACATATGCAAGCAATATAAGCAGAGCAGTAATAATGGAAGGTTTCATAACAACCGCGCAGCTAGCCACAGACCTATTCGCGCTCACTGTATTCGCCATTGCCATGGTGATTATAGCTTTTAGGGTTTTCAAGTCCACTATAGAATGATTATTTGGTGAAAAAATGAATATGAAATATGTGCCAATGCTGCTTGTGTTTGCAGTCATTGCGGCGGATCTCATGGTTCCTGTAAATGCGCAGTCTGATGCATTATCCGTAGCGAACCTTGCAGTCACCCCGCAGCCAGTGGTTGCCGGAGGCAACGTGACAATACAGTTCCAGCTATATAACTCGTACACCAACCAGCTGACGAACGTGAATCTGGGGCTTTATGGATCGTACCCGATACTTAACCAGTCACCTATGGACACGCAGCTGATCTCCAACATACCCACAGGGCTTTATGGAGGCACCAGTTACCTGTTCTACAGGATACACATACCTAAGAATGCCAAGTCCGGCACATATACTATAGATGCGATAGCGAACTACCAGACAGTGGGACCGACATCGGCGTACGTGTCAGGCACATCAACCATGCCAATATCATTCTATGTGCAAGGAACGCCAGAGATACAGCTTACTGCAAACCCGTCGTCTGCAGTGACTCCAGGATCACAGTTCAGCGTCACCATAGACGCGCTGAACTCCGGAACCGACAATGCAACCTCAGTAATGCTCTCCATAGCAAATTCGAGGAACTTCAGTGTCATAGGGGCATCGAATTTTGCGCTTGGAACAATAAGGCCGCAGCAGACAGCCCAGGCCCAGGCCATACTTCAGCCAAACTCGACGCTTAATGAGGGCAATGCCAGCATATCGGTAACCCTAAGCTACAGCACGCAGTACATGAAGAGGATGACGGAATCAGTGCTGGTGCCTGTTAGCATATTTGTAAGTAACCCCAACATAGCAGTAAGCATTACCAGCGCATCCCCTGCATCGTTATATCCCGGATCTAACCAGACACTGCTGCTGTCAATACAGAACGTAGGCACAGGAGTTGCAAAGAATGTTACTGTGGATATAGCAGGCAGCAGAAACCTGACGGTAGGCAATTCTGCATCCAACATATTCATAGGCAGCCTATCCCCAGGAACATCTACAACGCAGAGCGTGCTCATTACAGCAAGCAAGAATGATAACATGAGCACATATCTCCTCCCAGTTTACCTCAAGTATCAGAACGCTAACTACGAACTGAGCTTGAACAAGACGGTCTTCCTCACCGTGCGCCTGCAGCCATCTGCAGTGTTCGATGTGGCAGGACAGTCAACGGCGCTGATGCCTTCGCAGACGTACGTGCCGTTCAGAGTCAGGATCAAAAACACCGGAAACCAGGTGGCACAGAACATAGTGTTCAGCCTGCAGACGATATATCCGATATCGCAGGTGAATCCGAATGCATACTTGCAGCAGCTTGCCCCGGGACAGTCTGCGAACATAACGTTCTACGTAAATGTGGATGCACAGGCCAGCGTGGGGCAGTACCCAATAACGCTCTATGAGCAATGGAGCCAGCCAAACAGCGCGCAGCAGACATACACCAGCTCGCAGAATTACTATGCAGAAGTGACTGCGTCAGGAGGCATGGGCGGGTATGTATACGCAATAGCGGCATTAGTGATAGTGGCAGTTGGAGTTGGTGCATTCAAGCAAATGAAGAAAAGGGATGCCCTGAAGAAGAAGGAGAAGAAGTGACTGCAGCCAGGGGCCCGGCTGCTGCCACTTTGCAGTTGCCGGCTCAAGCCTCTGCGAATGCCTTTGCCACTTTAGGAAGCATTGCAAAGCCTTTTGAGTACGACTCCCCGCTGTCGAAGCCGCTCCATCCTGAGTCAAGCCTCAGCACATCAGACACTATGAATACTGCAGAAGCCTTCACACCGCGCTTAGAGGCCACTGCGAAAAGTCCTGCGGATTCCATCTCCACAGTGAGCACGCCAAGCTTGCTAAAGCGCTCCACTTCTTCACGGGATTCCGTATAAGGTGCATCTATACTCCATGTAGACCCGGTCATTGAAGGTATCCCGGACTTTTTCAATAGAGCCTCGATTCTTTTGGTTAGGGACCTGTCTGCGCGCGCATACATTCCCCCTTTCAGGTAATGCTCAGAAGTGCCGACGTCTCTTACGGCCTTTGTGCACACCACCAGGTTTCCAGGTGCGAGGTCCTGCTTTATTCCTCCGGCTTCTCCGACTATGAGGAACTCCTTGACACCCAGCCTTATGAGGTCCTCGCTTATCATGGCAGTGAGCGGTGCGCCTATGGCGAGCCTGACTACAATTAGATTTGGAAGTGCCGTGGATTCGTATATGGAAAGAGTATTGTAGTTTACTATTGCTTTCTCAAGCTTGAGCATCCTTTGAAGTCCTAGCTCCTTCACGAAAAGCTCCTCCACGCTGTTTGCATATATTATGAGCGCCTTGCCTGGCAGTTTTACGTTCTTCCCATCGATATTCCGCATCAGGAACCCCATGCTGAACATAGGGGATATCGCATGCTTGTTCTTCGTCTTTGGTAATGCCATTTAAACACAGATATTTGTGGTACATCCTGTTATTTAATTTTGAGGAGTCCATACTTGGAAAATTAGTTTAGTAGAATAAGGCCTGCCAACAGGTTTGGAGTCGGCAGGCGCCACTAAAATTATCGAATTCAGGCCTCCATGCCCCTGAGTAGTCTAACCAATGCTGCCTTGCTATTTTCAGATTTGAGCTCCGCTTCCAATCTCCTGAAACTGGCCCTGGCACCCTTATTTTGCCTTTTAATTTCGGCCAATGTGGCATCTGCATTTTTTAGGCTATGTGCCGTAGTACTAAGGACCTTGGATATAGAAGTGCTAAGATCATCGAGATCATGTCTGACTGCGTTGGCCAGCTTACGTTGCGCTATTCGCAGTGAAACTGCAGCACGGCGCTGATCCTGAACCCTTTGTATTTCATTAGCTTTGGATCGATTCCCCAACAGCAGATATACCCCCTGTGCGGTTTTCAATGCACGAGCTTGCATGGTTTTACTTGGCGTTTTGCGTGCAGCCGCCTCAAGTTTTCTAGCCGCCTTCTTCAGGCGTGCCCCATATTGTCGCCTTAAATAAAATCCTTGAAAACTCCAGTATTTAGTGGATATTGAAAGCTCTTGTGCCTGCTGTGCGGACTTGAATAATGATGCAGCCGTACCCATTTTCTTGTTCGCAGAATTGAATTTCCTCTGCTTGGGGTGGACGGCATAATTATAACCGACAGCCACATGGCTGGCAGCAGCCTTTGCGCTTGAAGCCACGACTGCAGCACTTCTAAACCGAGTCTTTCTTGAATCTTCAGTAAATTCCCTCAATGCCTGAGACAGGAGAGCCTGTGCTTCTGGGGTTCGTACGGGTCTTTGTATTGTGACGGCCATAGTTTAACACACTCTGAATGAATTGGAGCTTTGGTCATATTTAAAGATTAACTTATAATAAAAAGAAATTATGCAAGTTTTTAAAAAGGTATCTATTAGGTTGTTGCCCAATACACCATTAGGCATACGGCATGAATGCCAAAGTATAAGTAGGTAATGCTGCCGCTATATTCATGTTGTTCATGTTGTCTGCCCGTAATTTGCCTACGCGGAGATCCCAATGGATATAGAGTACAACTTCCCTAGTGCCTTTGATGAGCACTACGGGCTTCTTACAAGGAAACTTGTGCGCATGCTCTCAGAAGACTCGAGAATGTCAATACTAGAGCTATCCAGGAAGCTTGGCGTTTCCAGGAGAACTATAAGGGAGCGGATGCAGAGAATGAAGAATGACATAGGATATACCATAGAGTTCAACGGGAGGGAAATAGGACTCACAAGCCCGCACCTGATCACCCTCAAGTTTAAGAAAAAGCCTGATTACGAAGAGATAACCGGGATGCTATCCGAGAGCCACATACCGCAGCTGGCCGTCACGATAAAGGGCAGGTATGACATGCTAATATACGCCAATGCCACCACAAGCGACGACTACGTACATTGGGACAAGAGCCTCCAGATAAAGCTGTCCAAATATGGACTCCACTGGCATTCGTCAGATGTGGCGCACAAGCAGCTAGGATACTTCCCAATAAGGAACGAGCTCATAGACCAGCTAGACCTAGAGCAAGTGCACAAGGAGATGCTGAAGCTCCTTAACTGGAATGCGCGCACTGCATTCAGCGAAATGTCGAAGAAGATGAATATGCACTTCAATACAGTGGCCTACAACTTCAACAAGCTACTTAAGAAAAAATACGTATCGAGGTTCACCATATCCCTGGCAAGGCCACCGAACCTTGTCCTCATGTCCATGTTCAGCAAGTACGTACTTGAGGATGGATATGAGGAGGATTCGGCGAAGGCGCGCCGGGCATATATGGAGAGCGGCACGGAATTTCCATTCCTGAACAGGTACCAGGTATGCGCACAGCTTGTAGGAAGCTATGACTTCTTCAGCATGGGCATCTTCGACGATTACGACACTGCATACCTGCACCAGATACGCAACACAAAAGAGCTATTCAGGAGGCACAACGCAAGACTGGAATACGGCACTGTGGATAAGGTTCTGCTAGGAAGGCTGCCGCTGAGGAGCGTGGATGCGAGGAAAGAGTACAACGTCATGAAATGGGCATGAGGACATCGGATATGCCACTGGGGACCTGCAGCGAGGCGAAAGGGTTAAATAAGTGCCTATCTATAAAAATCTTTGCCTTATGAATTAACTCATGGCTTACAGCAACAGAAATATAGTGATAAGTGAGTTGATAGGGCTCAGTGCGAAGGTGCTCGATTCCCTCGACAGGAAGCAGGCAGGAATATCGGGGACAGTAGTGGATGAGACCAAGAACACCCTTGTATTTGAGACTAAGGCAGGAAGGAAAAGTATTATAAAGAAGGTATCGACATTTATATTTTATTCAGGCAATGATTCATTTACGGTTAAAGGAGATGAGATAAACTTCAGGCCGCATGAAAGAATCGGAAAGGCTCTGAAATTTTATAAATATAGAAAGGTGTAGAATTTGGAATGCAATGACCCTAAATGCCCTGTGCACGGAGGCCTAAAGTACAGGGGCATACAGCTAGAAGGCAAAGTGGTCAGCGATAAGGCTAAGAAGACAGTCATTGTCGAAGTTGATTACGCTAAATACGTGTTCAAGTACGAAAGATCGCTAAGAAAGAGGTCAAGGATACCTGCGCACAACCCGGACTGCATCAACGCGAAGACGAATGATACTGTGAATGTTGCTGAGACAAGGCGCCTCTCGAAGACCAAGACGTTCGTTGTGACAGGTGTTATGAAGAAGTGAGAGTATGAAGGGAGTATCATCACATATTGTAAAGACGCTTGTTCCTGGTGCTGTAATAACGTGCGCTGACAACAGCGGCGCCTATGTGTTCAGAATGATACACATAATAGGCAAGACTGGAGGCAGGCACGGCAAGAACACGCCTGCTGGAGTAGGCGATATAGTATCTGCAAGCGTAAGGAAGGGTACGTCAACATACCTGAAGAAGCCAGTACGAGTAGTCATAATAAGGCAGAAGGCCCCATACAGGAGGGCCAACGGAATGAGAATAAAATTTGAGGACAATGCAGGCATAATGATAAGCGATGAGAACCTTCCCATAGGAACTGAAGTTAAGGGAGCGATGGCCAGGGAAGTTGTGGAGAGATTCATCAAGGTTGCAGGAGTGGCCTCAAGAGTGGTGTAACACGATGATACAATCAAGCAAGCCAAGAAAACAGCGCCTGTTCAGGCTCCGTGCACCGATGCACATAAGGCAGAACTTCGTCAATGCGCACATCTCTAAGGAACTCTCCGCCAAGCTTGGAATAAAGAGGAGAAGCATAGAAATAAGGAAGGGAGACACAGTAAAGGTCATGTCAGGTGACAACAAGGGAAAGGCGGGGAAGGTTGCGCAAGTGAATCTTAAGACTGGAAAGGTGCTTGTGGAAGGCGTTGCAAGGAAGGATGCAAAGAGCAAGGAGAAGCTCATACCAATCTACTCCTCAAATCTTTATATAACAGATCTTGATCTTACGGATAAGGCCAGACAGGCTGAGGTTTCAAAAGCGAAGTGAGAATATGGGTAGCAAAGGAAATAATAGGCACATTAAGAGGCTTGCTGCACACAGGTACCTTAATGTCGAAAGGAAGGTTAATCCATACGTACTCAAGCAGAATGCAGGCAGGCATACGCTGAGCCTTAGCATAGCAATAGCGACGCTGATAAGGGAGAAGCTCGGATTTGCAAAGACTGCGGATGAAGCAAAGAGGATACTGAAAGCTGGAAGCGTAGAGGTCAACGGAAAGATTATTAAGGACAGTAGATATCCGGTAGGGTTCGGCGATGTCATACTGTTCAAGCCCAATGGCGAGAAATATTCAGTAGGCGTAGGTAGCAAAGGCGTGGTGAACATGAGGAAGGTGGACAGTGATGAGCGGCAGGTATTCAAGGTCACTGGCAAGTACGTCACGAAGTCAAACAAGGAAATGATAAGACTGCATGACGGCACGATACACCCATCAGTAAAGGGAGTGAGCGTCAACGATTCGGTAGTGCTTAAGGGTGGAAAGGTCGGAGAAGTGCTCAAGCTTGAGGAAGGCGCTAGGTGCCTTGTGATCAAAGGGGTTCACACTTCAGAAGAAGGCAATGTGGTGCAGATCAAGAAAGGCACGGCGCTTAGAGATGCAACCGTTGAGATAAGCGGGAAGGGCGGAAACACCGAGACCTTGCTGGACAACATAGTAGTAATAGGTGCTAAATGATGGCAGGTTCCAATCCAATGCAGAACGTATTCATAGACAAGGTAGTGCTCAACATAGGCATAGGTGCAAACGAGGACATGTACACAAATGCGAGTCAGCTTTTGGAAAAGCTTACCGGCCACATGCCAGTAAAGTCTGTTTCCAAGAAGAGGCTGCCTGAATTCAAGATAAGGAAGGGCCAGGTCATAGGTGCAATGGTTACGCTCAGGAACAAGGAGGCGAGGGAGATGCTCAAGCGCGCGCTGGACGCTAATGATGGCATACTCAAGTACTCGGCAATATCCAATAACTCGCTCAGCTTCGGTGTGAAGGAGTACATATACTTCCCTGGAGTAAAGTACGACCCTAAGATAGGAATGCTTGGGCTTAATGTGAATGCTTCATTTTCACGAAAGGGAAGGAGAGTAGAAAAGAGGCGAAGGAAGGAAGCCAAGATGGGCATAATGCATAAGAAAGTATCCAATGAAGAGATATCTGCTTATATGGAGAAGGAGTTTGGCGTAACGCCTACCAAGGAATGATTATAATGGTAACAAGCTATGATCTCAAGTTCAAAGGAAGAGGAAAGAGGAAGTGCAGGATATGCGGATCGTCAAGAGGCATGATAAGGTCCTACAAACTTTATATGTGCAGGAGGTGCTTCAGGGAATCCGCAGTAAACATAGGCTTTGAGAAGTATTCGTGATTTCATGGTAGACGTATTTGCAGATGCTATAAACAAGATAAAGGTGTACGAAGCGGCAGGGATGTACGAGTGTGTAGTGCCATCAACCAAGCTGCTGCTGACAGTCCTTGCCAAGATGAAGGAGAACAGCTACATAAAGGACTTCGAGGAGTTCAAGGAGGGCAAGTTCAATTCCATAAAGGTAACGCTCTCTAAAAGAATAAATGACATAGGGGTAATAAAGCCAAGGTATCCTGTAACAATTGCAGACATACAGAGATATGAGACAAGATACATACCAAGCAAGGATTTTGGAATGTTGATAGTCTCAACCCCTCAGGGCATAATGACGAACAAGCAGGCAAGGGAAAAGCATGTCGGCGGGCGTCTGCTGGCATACGTGTATTAGTGAAAAGATGTACGAACTAGACATACCCAATGGAGTCAAGATTGAAACTAATGGTGATCAGGTCACCATCAGAGGAAAGCTAGGTTCCACTACGAAGAGGATAAATCAAAAATTCGTCGGCGTGAAGGTCAATGGTAGCAAGCTTGTTGTCGATGAATCAAAGAGCAAGAAGCTTGCGAAGAAATCTGCACTGGCAGCTCAGGTGCTCGGAAAGGAACTCTCGGATGCGGTCTCTGGGGTGCAAAACGGCATCGAAAAGAAGATGAAGGTGCTCTACGCACACTTCCCAACATCGATAGAAGTGAAGGGCAAGACGATGTACCTTAAGAATCTCTTCGGGGAGAAGGTTCCCAGGGAGGTGGCGATAGTAGGCGACACCAAGGTCGAGATAAAGGGGCAGGACGTCACGATAAAGGGAGTCGACAAATACGACGTAGGGCAGACAATAGCAAACATAAGGAAGGGCTGCTACGCAAGAGGATACGACACCCGCGTCTTCCAGGACGGACTTTACATAGTGAAAGAGGAATGAGTTTATGGTCATAAGGAAAAAATACAAGCCAGAGTTCCATGTGCCAAATTTCGGTGCGCCTAACAGGAAGAGGGTCAAGGACAGGTGGAGAAGACAGAGGGGAGTCGACAACAAGATGCGCACTAAGAAAGCGAAGATGGGACCCACACCAAGCATAGGGTACAAGAACGGCAGCAATGTGAGGTACATGAGGCCTGATGGCAACTTCGAGCTTATAGTGCATAACGAGAAGGAGCTCCTGTCCATACTTTCCAGGAAGGGATACGCTGCAAAGTTCTCTCACAACCTTTCGGAGAGAAAGAAGGCGGCGCTACAGAAGCTCGCCGATGAGAAGAAGATAAAGGTATTGAATAGAGTGTAATATTATGGGAATCAGATTCGCTAAAAGGGCTGCAGCCGAGATACTCGGAAGGGGAGTGAGCGCCGTAAGGATAAGGCATGAATCGGCATCAGACGCAGCTAAGGCTCTTACAAGAGAGGACATCAGGCGCATGATTAAGGATGGAAGCATATTTGCGATTAAGGCAAAGCACAACCTCAGCGAGAACT